>NZ_LZHO01000028.1:0-116220 GCF_001690895.1 Gilliamella sp. Nev5-1
ATAGCAATTTTATAAAATTTAATTAATGTCGATATGGGAATTCCCCTGTTGCTTTTAAACCGCTTAATTGCGGTTTCTTTATATATAAATTTAACAAACTAAACATGTTGATGATATTGATGTCGTTGACATCTAGTAACCGTACCTAAACCTCTGTATATACACGTTTTGGGCATCCACAGAATCGACAGCAAAGCTAGACACGCACACAACTCAATATAGCTAGTACGCTGTCACCTTATTAACTCACATAAAGATATTTAACATGGAAAGATACTCATCACCGATATCTTATTTCTGGGGCGCTATATGCACGCTTTTAGGCGCACTTAGTTTAAATGATATTGCCATTATTGTCGGTATTATCTTATCAATAGCGACATTTATTATTAATTGGCTGTATAAGCGCCGAGATTTTTATCATAAAAAAAACTTGAGAGAGCAATATTATGCGAAATACCACAAAAATAGCGACGAGTGCGATTTGTAGTGTTTCGGTAATAATCGGTATTGTTATTACCAACTACTCAGATGACATAAGAACAAGTCAATCGGGTCTTGAAATAATCGGTAATGCTGAATCCTGCGTACGAGAGCCTTATTATTGCCCAGCTAACATATTAACGGTTGGCATTGGTTCAACGGGTAATCATATTGAACAAAAAATTTATACTGATGATGAGATAGCAAAGCGTTGGGTCGATGACATAAAAACGGCTGAACAATGTGTTAATCGCTATGCTAAAGGCTTTCATCTTCCCCAGTCTGTTTTTGACGCTGTGACCTCAATTACCTTTAACGTTGGATGTACAAAAATGCGAACATCAACAATGTATAAACATCTGAATAACGGTGATTATAAGGCGGCTTGTAATGAATTCCCAAGGTGGAATAAAGCAGATGGTAAGGTTCTAAAAGGTTTAGCAATCAGACGAGAAAAGGAGAAGGCGTTATGTCTATCTTATGTTTTATCATCGCATCGATAATGGCTATCAAAGGTGTCAACGGCTGGGGTTGGTTTTTATTTGTCTCGTTATTGTTGAGAGATTCATCATGTTCAACGTATCAAAAGTAAATATATCATTGATTAGTATGTTGTTATTTGCTTGTTATTTCGCCTACAAATGTCGGCAAGATGAAAAGCTTGCAGTGGTGAGAGCAAATAAAGCTGAAGCAAAGTACGAAAAATACATACAAGATAATAATGAAGTTAAAAAAATTGAATCAAACATTATTGAGGCGATAAGAAATCGGTGTAACTAGCCCCCCCTAAAATAGTACAGCAAAAAAGTAGAAAGTTCTCTATGATAAAAGTAAAAGAGGATTCAATTATGAAAAAAATGACTGAACATCAAATCGTCGCTATTTTAAAAGAAGCTGAAGCAGGTATTCCTGTCAAGGAACTCTGCCGTAAATAGGGCATGGGTAATTCAACTTTTTATCAATGGCGGGAAAAATACGGCGGTATGAAAATTTCAGACATCAAACGCTTAATTTTGTTATGGATAAGCTGATGAAAAATTGATATCGATTCGTTTTCGAACATTCAGCGTAATAGGTGTCTTTTTTGCTTTAAAGCAAAATCATAAAAAAAACAATAAAATCAATGGTTATTTTAATTTCTTGTTGTTTCGCTCACAATGCTTTATTTGCTTGGTTGTTTACAAATAGAATTCTAATAAGATCAATGCTGATGTTGTTTTGGGATTTGGTGATAATCTTTTAGATCAAAAAATACCTAAAACACTAGCCAAGATTTTTTTTAACAGTTATACTTTCATCAATTAAAAAACAAGCTCACTAAGCGAGCAATTAATTATAAAAAAGTGAAACAAAACAAAAATTTACTTGACAGGTCAAACAAAATGCCGTATCATCTTAAACACCAAACACCAAACACCAGCGCTGGCAGTCCTATGTCTTAAATCGTTCGATTAACGCTGTTGGTCGAGTTTGTCGCTTTAGTTCATTTATCCCTTCGGGGTCATCTCTTAAATTATTATCACAACTTGCTAAAAAACCGTTACAGGCGTTGTCGCTATTACTATTTTTGCTATATTCATGGCATTTATATGCATTACCTCGTGATAATAATCGCAGTGATGCAATCATGCTGCCACCAGCCCCCTTTATCATGTTTGCTTCCCCTCATCTTTCCCCTTATTCATTTACTAATAATTCCGATGGGTTCGGTCCTACACCCACCGCGCCAGGATTTGTCTACAATAAAGGATTTTACAACACCCAATCATATGCCTCTAATTTTCCTACCACAGGGGCTAATGGGTTGTATTTTGATTTAGTCCTAGGTGGCGATGCCAATGATTTGATATGGAATACACCCATTACACACGAAGGAATTACTGCCACTGTAACCAAAATAACAGCGAATGATTCTTGGGTTCATGAAGCTTGTTCGAGTGTGAGTGTGATTCCCTGTGAACCACAGTTAGAAGCAAAAGTATTTGTACGCGTCACTTTAAACGGTCCATTTGCCGATAATGCTCAGATAAATTCCAATAATCCTGTCCCGGTCTTTAAGCCAAGTTTGCCACAAACATTTGAATTAGTCGGTATAAATAGACATAATGAAGAGGTTGTAAAATATGGTTTTGTGTTGAAGCACTGGTTTGTCAATCGCGGTGATAAAAAAGGTAACCAATCAGAGCAAACTGCATGGTGCAGTGCGATAAATTATCGTATACCAAGAGTAAAAGATCTGACCAATGCGAAGTGTCGTCCCAACCACCCTCGCGAAGATTTTCCTTGTAGAAATGGAATAGATGGCGCCTTACCCCAATCATTAGATTATAATACGTTATTACGTCATGTTGATGCTGGCTTTATAACCGAGTGGGGGTCTTTGCTTAGTAATGCTGGCTTCAAGAACGACCGCTACTGGACTAGCGATAGCGATTTCTTCGTAGACTCGGGCTATGGTAAAGTAAAAAATCCAAATTCAAATTTTGTTTCTAGTATCAATTATGGTATGTGCGTTCACCCTTAATACTGACTTCTTAATTCTTGTATAAAAGGATATGCAACTTGACATAAATCAAAGATAAAGCTGTTAACGTATAATGCTCAACGTTAGTTAGTCTAAGTCGCCAAGCGAGCTAACGTTAAGTGCGTTTGTACAGCCAGCATATGTTTTTAATGCTGGCGTAAAAGTATTATTTAAACATCAATAAAATCAATCCTTTTTCTGACTGTTTTTTTATTGATAGCGCATTCACATTTTATAAAAGCCAAAGGTTATTATTATTTATTCAGAGTTAGAAAGTGTTAACACCACCGTAGCTTGTTACGTTATGGATAAGCTGATGAAAAATTGATATCGATTCGTTTTCGAGCATTCAGCGTAGTAAGTGTCTTTTTGGTTTTAAAACAAAATCATAAAAAAAACAATAAAATCAATGGTTATTTTAATTTCTTGTTGTTTCGCTCACAATGCTTTATTTGCTTGGTTGTTTACAAACATAATCCTAAACACTACACTAGTCAATGTTCTCAACGGGGTGCCCAGTGGGGCTGAGAATGTTAGCGTTAGATTAGCATAACCCGTCGAACCTGAACTGGATCATGCCAGCGGAGGGATTTGAGTTATTATACCTACTCAAACCTTTTGTCTTTTATTTGCTATTTTGGAGGCAAAATGTTTTGTAAAAAATTGTTATTATCTTTGGTATTATCTGCACTTTTTATGGCAAATATTGCAAATGCTACCAACATAAAACCTACCTTGATTGTGTATAGCTACAACTCTTTTATTTCTGAGTGGGGGCCAGGGCGGGAAATTGAAAAGGGATTTGAAGCGCAGTGTGGTTGCGAAGTTGAGATTGTTACATTAGGCGATGGCGTATCGATTTTAAATCGAATGCGTCTTGAGGGCGATAAGACCAATGCCGATGTTGTTTTGGGATTAGACAATAATCTTTTAGAACAGGCTAAACAAGCCAATATTGTTATTCCTCACCAAATCAATAAACCCGATAATTTAAATACCAACTGGTGGGATGATGATTTTGTGCCTTATGATTTTGGCTATTTTGCTTTTATTTATAATCAACAAAAAATCAGCAATCCACCACGCTCTATGCATGAATTAGTTGATAATAAAGCCAACTGGAAGATTATCTATCAAGATCCTAGAACCAGCACTCCGGGGTTAGGTTTATTATTTTGGATAAAGAATATTTATGGTGATGATGCCTCATCAGCATGGCAAAAAATAGCTAAAAACACCGTGACAGTAACTAAGGGCTGGAGTGAAGCTTATGGGCTATTTTTAAAGGGTGAAGCTGATTTTGTGCTTAGCTATAGCACTTCACCTGTTGCTCATATTATGAATGATAATGATTATCGTTATGCTGCGGCTATTTTTGATGAAGGGCATTATCGTCAAGTTGAAGTTGCTGGTATTACTAAATATAGTCAGCAACCCGAATTAGCACGGGCTTTTTTGCAATATTTATTGACCCCCGATGTGCAACGTCAATTTGCTGAGAAAAATACCATGTACCCTATTATTAATACATCGTTACCTGAAGCTTTTAAGCAAGTTAAGCCTATAAATAAAGCGCTTGAGTTTGATGCAAAGCAAGTTGAACATAATCAAAAAACGTGGGTACGAGAATGGCAGTCTGCCATTAGCAAGTAGTTTTATTTTACCTAATGTCGAAGTTAAGAATATTACTCCCAGGAATTAGCGCTGCTAGCCTGATCTTAATGATATTAGGCGCAGCACTCTTTGCGCTTTGTTTGACTGCGATTAAATTTAATAATTTAGTCGTCTATTTTGATGAGTATTTATTACATGTTATTTGGATAACTTTATTTCAAGCAACATTATCGACTTTATTATCTGTATTATTGGCAATTATCATGGCTAAAGCTTTGTCGATGATTGATTTTTTAGGTAAAAGATTATTATTGCGCATTATGCCAATTACCTTTATTTTACCGACACTTGTTGTAGTCACTGGGTTGTTGTCGGTTTATGGTAAACAGGGCTTATTAGCGACTGTTTTCGGTTATTTTGGGGTGCCTTTTATGACATCGATTTATGGGTTAACAGGCATTTTACTTGCACATGTATTTTTAAATTTTCCGTATGCTTGCTGTCTATTCTATCGAACGTTAAATAGTGCACCAGTTGAACACAAACAGCTAGCTGCACAATTAAACTTTTCAAGTTTTACTTACTTTAAATTGATTGAGTGGCCATTACTGCGTCGGCAACTGTTCCCGATGGCTGCGCTTATTTTTATGCTGTGTTTTTCTAGCTTTGCGATCGTATTAGCGCTAGGAGGTGGACCAAAATATACAACATTTGAAGTCGCCATTTATCAATCTATTCGTGACTTAGATTTAGCTCAGGCTGTGCTTTTAGCTTGTTTACAGTTTATTTGTTGTGTTTGTTTTATTTGCTTGATGCAAAAATTTACTCATAATAATAACCACCATCAAAAACCTAATACATGCTATGTTAGGCAAAGTTACCGTTTGCCTGTTTCAAATCATTTAGCCTTTTTATGTATGATTATTATTGTTACTGGTGGGTTATTTATTTTGCTACCGATTATGACCCTACTCATTGGAGGGGGATATTTTTTTCAATGGTCATTTTTAACTGCGTCTTTTCAACAGGCAGTTATGTTTTCATTATTAATTGCTTTTGGCTCAGCTACTATTGCCATGTTGCTAGCATTGTTATTACTTTATACTAATAGCCGTTTGTTAATTAATCACAAAATACAGTGGAGCAACCAATTAATGTTAGTTGGATCGCTAATTTTAATTATTCCAAGCATGGTATTTTCATCAGGTCTATTTTTATTATTATTTCCCTTTGCGCATAGTTTTATCGTTGTTTGCCTTTTAATTATGCTATGTAATGGTTTAATGGCATTGCCTTTTATATTGAAAAATCTTGCTGTACCTATGTTTGATGTTGTATCGCGCTATTGGCAATTAAGTCAATCACTTAATATTAATGGCTTTTTTCACTTTTATTTGATTGAATATAAAGCACTAAAAAGATTAATTATCCAGAGTTTTGCTCTGTCTGCAATATTATCATTGGGTGATTTTGGTATTATTGCTTTATTTGGTGGGAAATCAGTGACCACATTACCGTATTATTTGTATGAACAAATATCAAGTTATCATTATAAAGAAAGTGCCGTAACGGCCGCATTATTGTTAATATTATCTTTTAGTTTATTGGTTGTGATGGATTATGATCGAACTAAATCAAATTAATTATCATTACGATAATTTTAGAATGCATTTTAATCTCAAAATTGCAGCAAAAGAAAAAGTCGTCATTATTGGACGCAGTGGTGCTGGTAAAAGTACCTTGTTAAATTTGATTGCTGGATTTGTTTTACCAAACTCGGGGCAAATTTTACTTAATCATCAAAATATGACTCGCACCTTGCCAGGCAAACGCCCCGTTTCGATTTTATTTCAACGTAACAATTTATTTAACCATTTAACCGTTGAGCAAAATATTGGTTTAGGTATAAAACCTTGTTTAAAACTGAATGCATCTGAACGGCAAACAATAGAAGATATACTAGTTAAGGTTAGTTTAGCAGGTTTTAACAATCGTTATCCTAATCAGCTTTCAGGCGGGCAACGGCAACGTGTGGCATTAGCGCGTTGTTTAATTCAGCATCGCCCTGTTTTATTGTTAGATGAACCATTTTCAGCGCTCGATCAAGCTCTGCGTTTTGAAATGTTGGCGTTAGTCGATCAAATTTGTGATGATTTCAATTTAACTTTAATGATGGTATCACACTATCTTGATGATTCACTTAATTATTTTTCACGTTGTTTGGTGGTTGATAATGGCAACATTGTTTTTAACGATTTACCAACACAGCTTGCACAATCTAAACATAACGAAATTGCAAAAATGTTGGGTTTTAATTATTCTTAAAAAGGGTTGAAGCTTGGAAATAACACTTTTACCTGCCTATTTTATTATTCAATATTAAGTGAATTGTGATTTTATTGAGTTAAAAAATTACGATTAATTGATTAATTACAAATTTATTAATTAGATGTTTATAAATTGCACTATCTCTATTTTGTTGGTCAACGCTTAAGGTTTAATTAATCTATTTAGATTAAATTACCTTAATTATTAACAACATTAATTAATTATTTATGCAAAATGGACATACATGCCATAAGTTTAGTTGGTTAGTACTTAGCTCTGATAGCTTATTTTTCACTTATTTGTTTGTGCTTTACCGCTATATATTTTTATTTATGATCACGACGAAGATGTTTATCAAATACTATCCCAGAATATATTAGTAAGAAACGAGAAAACACTGACTTGAACTGTGTTTTCTGCTTTGGTTATTGCTAGCGTGAATATCAACGTATACAAACCATTATCAAACTATGTCAATCGAAAATTTAGCACATAAAACGTAATTCACACATGATTAGTTTTTACTGGATTAAGTGATAGCTTATATGTTACTGAAAAAATTTTAGTTAATCGGAAATTTTCCATGAATCGATCCGTTGGGTTGGTGATCCTTATGATAAAAAAGGGTTAATTGATTTTGATAAATTAGAAAAGTAGCTATCGTCGGTGTTTACACTGCCACTTAAGGTGTGATATTGTATATTTATACAGTTATATTTTATTTGCCGTAATACCGTTTATGCGAAAAATTATTCATGTTGATATGGATTGTTTTTATGCCGCTGTTGAAATGAGAGATAATCCCCGTTATCGTAATGTGCCTATTGCGGTGGGGGGCGATCCTCGTAAGCGCGGTGTGGTGGCTACTGCCAATTATTTAGCACGCCAATATGGTGTGCACAGTGCAATGTCAATGGCACAAGCTATAAAACTGTGCCCCAATCTTAAAATTATACCCGGTAGGCATGCGGTATATAAAGAAGTATCAAACCAGATCCACCAAATATTTAAGCGGTATACCCAAGCGATTGAGGCGCTATCACTTGACGAAGCTTATCTTGATGTGACTGATTGTAAACTATGTCACGGCTCGGCAACTTTGATTGCGCAAGATATCCGCCAAGCTATTTTTAAGGAACTTGAGTTAACCGCATCGGCTGGTGTTGCTCCACTGAAGTTTCTTGCCAAAATCGCTTCTGACATGAATAAACCTAATGGTCAATATGTGATAACACCTGATGAAGTTGATGGCTTTATTGAACAGCTCCCTTTAAAAAAAATTCCTGGTGTGGGAAAAGTGACTGAAAAAAAATTAGCTGATTTGGGATTATTTACCTGTCAAGATATAGTCAATTATGATGTGACTAAATTATTTAACCATTTTGGCAAATTTGGGCGAGTCTTGTATGAACGATGCCAAGGTATTGATGAGAGAGAAGTATGTAATGACAGGCAACGCAAATCGGTTGGTGTCGAGCGCACTTTAGTTGATGATATTCATCATTGGGAAGCGTGTTTATTACAGTTTGATTCATTATTTGAAGAGCTTGAAAAACGATTAAGTAAAGTGCGTTCTGATTTATCGATCGCTCGGCAGGGTGTCAAATTTAAGTTCGATGATTTTCAACTTACCACTCAAGAGCATGTATGGTCAAAACTAGATAAGGCCGATTTAATTAAACAAGCCCATAAAGTTTGGTTAGAACGTCGTAACGGGCGTGGCGTTCGGTTAATTGGTTTTCATGTCACGTTAATCGATCCACAAGTTGAAAAACAGCTCATTTTTCCATTTTAAGCTTTTTTCTTATAAAAAAAGAGGATGCAGGCAAAGCCTGTATTCATCCTCATAATCATTTATCAATTAATGGATAATTATCACTTTAAACTTGCACCATTGGTGCTAATAACTTTTTTATACCATTCAAAAGAATCTTTTTTATAACGCTTCATGCTACCGTTGCCTTCATTATCACGGTCAACATAAATTACACCATAGCGTTTTTTCATTTCACCAGTGGTAAATGACACCACATCAATAATCCCCCAAGCGGTATAGCCCATCACATCAACACCATCATAATCCATGGCGGTTTGCATCGCTTTGATATGAGCACCTAGGTATTCAATGCGTGGTTTGTCATGCACTTGGTTACCATTTTCTAGCTCATCAATGGCACCAAATCCATTTTCGACAATAAATAATGGTAACTGATAACGATCATATAAACGGTTTAAGGTATAACGTAATCCTTCAGGATCAATAGGCCAACCCCAGTCACTGCTTTTAATATAAGGATTTTCAACCGCATTAGGTAGCGCTCCGTTAACAATGTTATCGCGATTGTCATTTTTGGCATCTGCTTTTACAACCGTTGACATGTAGTAACTAAAACCAATGTAATCAACTGTACCTTGTTTTAAATAAGCAAGATCTTCTTGTGTAATATCAAGTTTATAGCCTTCACGTTCGAATTCTTTTAATGCATATGCAGGGTAATAGCCACGAACGTGAACATCAGGGAAGAAGAAGCGTTGATGCATAGCGATTTCTGATGCCATCATATCTTCAGGGTTACAAGAATATGGATAAATTGGCACATGTGACACCATACAACCAATTTGAAAATCTGGATTGATTTTTTTACCAGCAATCACCGCTTTGGCACTGGCTAATAGTTCATAGTGAGCAACTTGGTACAGAACTTCTTGCGGATTTTCGCCCGGTTTAACTTGGACGCCCGAATTCGTCCAAAAGAAGATAGGATTACTGGTATCCATTTGATTATTAATTTCGTTAAATGTCATCCAGTATTTGACTTTATTTTTATAACGCTCAAAACACGCAGTGGCAAAACGTTCAAAAAATTCCACTGTTTTACGGTTTCTAAAACCACCATAATGGCGAGCTATATGTAATGGCATTTCAAAATGTGATAGCGTGATAACAGGCTCTATGCCATGAGCAATGAGTTCATCAAAAACATTATCATAAAAGCGCAGGCCTTCTTCGTTTGGCTCAAGCTCATCACCTTTTGGAAAAATGCGTGTCCAAGCAATTGACGTGCGTAAACATTTAAGACCTAATTCAGCAAAGAGTTTGATATCATCTTTATAATGATGATAAAAATCAATGGCCGTATGGTTTGGGTAAAACTTATCGGGTTCAATATCTTGGGTGATTTGTCTTGCAACGCCATGAGCACCAGCGGTCATAACATCAACCACGCTGGGTCCTTTACCGCCTTCGTTCCAGCCACCTTCAAATTGGTGAGCGGCTAAAGCGCCGCCCCATAAAAATGGTTTTTTAGTCATTTTTGATTCCTTGTTATTGCTTAATTTTAAATATGATATCATCAACTGTTACTTCTGTTTTATCCGTTAATGAAATGAATTGGTATTGATCGGTATTAACAATAATAATTGGGGTGATTAACGGGTAGCCAGCTTGCTTAATTGCCTCAGGATTGAAGCTGATGAGTAAATCACCTTTTTTTACTTTTTGGTGTAATTCAACGTGATATGCAAACTCGTTATTGGTCAAATTAACCGTATCAATCCCCACATGAATTAGTAACTCAACGCCGTTATCTAATGTTAAACCAATGGCATGTTTAGAATTTTCAAATACCGCAGTTACCTCGGCATCAAAAGGCGCATAGACGTGATTATCAGTCGGTTCAATCGCAATCCCTTCGCCCATTAATTTTTGTGAAAAAGCAGGATCAGGTACTTCACTTAGGGGTAAAGCATGTCCTGTCATTGGGCTTGTGATATCCAGCTCGTCAAGCAAGACTTTAGGCGTATCATTTTCAATAACAGACTCATCTTGTTTCGTTTCACCAGTACCAAAGATTTGAATTAAAACGACAGGTCCCACCAAAGCAATAAGTGACCCAACTGCAACACCAATAAATGAGCTAGGGCTGTTTGGGCTAATTGCATTGACGATAGTTAAAGGGCCAGGCAAACCAGCATAAGCAAAGTAGTGAGGAGAAAAGAAACCAGCCACAATACCACCACAAGCAGCCGAAATACAGCCATAAATAAATGGCTTTTTAAAACGTAAGTTAACGCCATAAATAGCCGGTTCGGTTATCCCAAATAAGCCAGTAATAAAAGCGGATAATGAAATGCCTTTCATCTCTTGAGTTTTTGTTTTTAAATAAAAACCAAATGCTGCCCCGACTTGACCAATAACGGCGATGGTTTGAAATGCTTGGAAAGAGTCTTGACCATATTGTTTAAAGTTTTCAACGATAACCGGTGTGATCCCCCAGTGCACGCCAAAAATAACAAACACTTGCCAAACTGCACCAATAATTCCACCAGCAAACGATGGAGCTAAATTAACAAACCAGTTATAACCATCAGCAATATATTGTGCACCATTGGCAGTTAATGGACCAACAATAAGTAATGTTAAAGGTACCATAATAACAAGACTAAATAATGGTAATAGCACCGGTTTTATAATACTGTGCAGGCGAGGTTCTAAGAAGCGCTCTAAATAAGAGAGTAACCAAACTAAAAAGAGTGGTGGTAAAACGGTTGAGGCATAAGTGGTTTTCGATAGTGCAATGCCAAATAGATCAATTTCTTGCCCCTCGCTTATTAGTTTTGCAAACTCAGTCCATGTCGGCGATAGCAGTGCTGCACAGCAAGCAACGGCGATATATAAGTTACAACGGAAATGCTGTGAAGCGGTAATGGCAATAAAAATTGGCAAAAAGACAAAAGGCGCCCAAGAGATGAAATTGAACACCTCAAAAGTTCCAGTCTTTTCTAGCTCAGGGCAGACCAATTTAAGTAAAATCAAGATACCTTGCAAAATTCCTGATGCGGCTAAAATATAGACAAACGGGGCAAATACAGCCGACATTGTTGCAATGATGCGATTTAATATGTTGCTATCATTTTCTACTTCAATTTTGTTATCAGTATTAACGAGTTGAGTAAAAGCGTTATAGACTTTATCAACATGCGTACCAATAACCACTTGGATTTGACCGCCTTTTTCAACAACGGTAATCACGCCTGGTAATTTAGCAATGTTTTCTTTTGCGTGATCTGGTGTATGTTGGGTAACAAGGCGAAGGCGTGTTGCACAGCGAGAAACGGTAACAATATTTTTCTCACCACCTAACTCATTTAAAATATCAACAGCTAGCTTGTTATAATCTCTAATTTTTGATGACATCCATAAACTCCTTAAAAGCAATTCAGTAAGATTATTTTATAGGCAATTTCAAAATTGTTAATTAACAATTATATTGTTTGTGATCTAGATCGACTTTTTACATCATTTAATTTAAAAGTTAACCTAACCTGTATAAAATAATAGTTAAATTGCTTATTCAATAAAAAGATATATCAATGATTAAATATCAAGATGTTGCCAAAAAAATTAAACAGACGATCTATCAGCAACAATTAGCTAAAGGTACTCAACTTGCTAATATTGAAGGGTTGATTAATCAGTATCAGGTGAGTCGTAGCACAATTATTAAAGCGCTCAATTGTCTGGAACGACAAGGCGTTATTTATCAAGTGCAAGGTAGCGGTATTTTTGTTCGTGAGCGCAAAAAAAGAGGCTACCTCAGTTTTTTACAAAGCCATGGCTTTACTGTTGATTTAGATGATGTATATGGTTCATCTAAAGTGTTTAATGTTGACATTATCAAACCCAGTGCAAGAGTGAAAGAAAACCTACAATGTGATGATTGTGAAGATGTTTATTTTGTAAAAAGATTACGTTATGTTGATGATAAATTATATTGCTTAGAACAGTCCTATTATCGCAAAAAGCTTATTTGTTATTTAAATACAGACATTGTTGAACGTTCAATTTTTAGCTACATTCAAGAAAATTACAATATCAATATTGGTTTTTCTGATAAATATTTTCAAATCATCAAAATTGATGCAAACATAGCAAAATATCTTGGGTTACAAGCGGGGGATCCTGCTCTTTGCGTTGAAGAAATATTTTATACCTCATCTGGTGAGCCGTTTGATTTCTCAAAAATTATTTACCATTATGAAAATGCAAGATTTTGCATACAAAATCATTCAAAATAAGCCATTTAACATAGTCAAAACGGCGCTACGCTGTTATAAAAATTGGCGGTAAATAGGTACTAATTCTTATTATTTTCGATAACAATTTTATATCTAAGTTAATTAGCTTGTTTTATTGGTGGTTTGTTATCTGCCATGATGCCAACCAATGCGTGAGGTTTATAGCATTCTTCTAAGTAGTTTAGTTCGTCATTGCTTAATTGTAATTGGGTTGCTTTGACGGCTTCTTGAATTTGTTTGGTTTTTGTTGCACCCACAACAGGAGCAGTAACTTTAGTTAATAGCCATGCCAATGAAACTTCCGTCATGGATACTTGGTGGCGTTCAGCAATTTCTGCAACTCGATCGATGATCACGTGGTCTTGCTCGGCGGTTTTGTCGTATTTCTTCTTCGCATAGTTATCCGCATTGGCGCGTACAGTTTGGGTGTTATATGGACGAGCAAGGCGACCGCTGGCAAGTGCGCTATAAGGCGTCATAGCAATATTATCTTCTTGGCATAATCCAAATAATTCTCGCTCATCTTCACGCATAATTAAGTTATAGTGGCTTTGAATTGAAACAAACGGTGTTAAGCCTTCATATTTTGCTATGGTGTTTGCTTTTGCCAGTTGCCATGCATAACAGTTCGAAATGCCAATTGCACGGATTTTGCCTGCCAGAATATTTTGATGAAGGGTTTCAAGGACTTCTACTATAGGTGTGTTGTAATCCCAATAGTGATAAATATAAAGATCGACGTAATCCACCCCCAAATTTTTTAGGCTTTGGTTGAGTGATTGGTTGATAGCTTGTTGCCCAGTTATGCCATTAGCAATTTGCTCAGCTGTACGTGGTAAAAATTTTGTTGCTATGACCACTTCATCACGCTGGCTCATATCGCGTAATGCTTTGCCAACATATCTTTCGCTTGAGCCATTTTGATAAGCGATTGCGGTATCGAAAAAATTAATACCTTGCTCAAGAGCATATCCAATAATTTTGCTGCTTTCTGATTCATTTAGTGTCCAGTTGTGAATACCTGCTGTAGGATCGCCAAATCCCATACAACCTAAACAAATCTGCGAGACAGTTAAATCACTATTACCCAGTTTAGTGTATTGCATGATCACTTTCCTCTATTTAAAACAGAAACCTCTAATGCGCCTTATTATATTGCGCTTTTATTTTTATAGTAAATTTGAATGTGGGTTAATGTGATATCGATCACTTTTTTACAAAAAATAGAACGGATAAGAACTTCATCTATTAAATTAAAAAATATATTAAATTAAAACATATACTAAATTAAGACATAGCAGATTATGGCAAACCATATTGCTTGATTATTTATAGGGCAGGGAAAAGTCAATGCGCAATTCCATGCCCTTTATCGTTAATAATTAGATGTTATCACTGCCACCAACCCCTTTAAATTTTTCAACCATTGTTGCTATTTTTTCAAAAACCCGACGTTTTTTGATTAAATATTGTGGATTAAGTGGGCTCATCTTCGGTAACATTTCGTTTAATTCAGTGCCATTTTCGGTTGCATATTTGCGCTTTAATGAAGAAGCAATATAGCGTTTGGTTGCTGCTTCATTTAAATTCTCTTCTCCGATTAAGACGTTAATTTCAGCTTGTTGCTGACGTTGTGCATATTGATAAAAAGCATCAACCGTACTGGCTTTGTCGGGAATGTTATTTAAATCCGTTTGATTAATAAACTCAACAATTAACCCTTCTTTAGCTCGGTTTTCTAAACTTGAACGAATCAATCGTTGAGTCTCTTCAACAATATCTTGTTTGGTTTTTTCTTGTTTATTTTGTTCATAAATTAGCTCAAGAATATAATCCAATTAGTCTTTGGTTTTTAGGTTTGGGTTGTACTATGTTATAACAAAGCAAAAAAACTAAAAACCAAAACCCTTTTTTTCGCCATATTTTAAAAGTAAAGAAAATCAAATAATTAAAAACTTCCCTCAAAAAAGGGTTTTTAAAACCCAAATCACTATTTGCCTTTTTGCATACAATATTGATAGTATATTAGCTTCTAGTTCACTGCCGTGTAGGCAGTTTAGAAATTGTTGTAGGTCTGATAGATAGTATTCAGTATGTTCACTGCCGTGTAGGCAGTTTAGAAATCTCACCTGGCATTGCATATTGCACTTCCGCAGTTCACTGCCGTGTAGGCAGTTTAGAAAAGTATTTAAGTGATGCATTAGCCAGCTTTAACGTTCACTGCCGTGTAGGCAGTTTAGAAAATAGATGCTAATTTATTGGAAGTCATTATTAAGTTCACTGCCGTGTAGGCAGTTTAGAAAAGATGGCTCTACATTAGTATTAGGCACGGATTGTTCACTGCCGTGTAGGCAGTTTAGAAAACCTAAAATTATCAGGCGAACAGATGAATTAGGTTCACTGCCGTGTAGGCAGTTTAGAAAAAACCAACGATAAATTACCGTTGGTTGTTGTTGTTCACTGCCGTGTAGGCAGTTTAGAAACTTTGCAGCTATTCAATGTGCGAAAAGGCTACGTTCACTGCCGTGTAGGCAGTTTAGAAATGACATAGCAGAGCCACCAGCACTCGCTGATGGTTCACTGCCGTGTAGGCAGTTTAGAAATATCAGTTCTGCTGAAGCGATAGCACTGGCATGTTCACTGCCGTGTAGGCAGTTTAGAAATGTTAATACTGCGTCTTCAAATGCTTCAAATGGTTCACTGCCGTGTAGGCAGTTTAGAAATGACCTGATATACATTTTATGTATACCAGCCTGTTCACTGCCGTGTAGGCAGTTTAGAAATAAAAGTCCCCGACGGTACAAAGAAATTATAGGTTCACTGCCGTGTAGGCAGTTTAGAAAGCTCGGGCATGCAGTCGAAGCAACGACTGATTGTTCACTGCCGTGTAGGCAGTTTAGAAATGAAAGTCTGGTAATTGGTGACCGCATTAAATGTTCACTGCCGTGTAGGCAGTTTAGAAAAAGATCTACAATGGTCCAGCTTATAAAAAAAAGTTCACTGCCGTGTAGGCAGTTTAGAAAAACCCATGTGACTGGACGAACTCCATCAATAAGTTCACTGCCGTGTAGGCAGTTTAGAAATTGGTTAGATTTAGCTACTTATCAGCGTATAGGTTCACTGCCGTGTAGGCAGTTTAGAAAGTTGCGATACAAAAGAAGGTAAGCAGCAATGGGTTCACTGCCGTGTAGGCAGTTTAGAAAGCATTCTGGATCTGAGCATGAACAATATTGATGTTCACTGCCGTGTAGGCAGTTTAGAAAAGAACACAAACAGCAGGTTTATAAAATTATGCGTTCACTGCCGTGTAGGCAGTTTAGAAACAGTCGAGTTAAAAATTGTCATGATAATTGTCGTTCACTGCCGTGTAGGCAGTTTAGAAAAGATAATAAAAATAGAGCTGTGCCAAAAGTTAGTTCACTGCCGTGTAGGCAGTTTAGAAATGTCGGTCGACCCGTTATTTCAACGCGACCTTGTTCACTGCCGTGTAGGCAGTTTAGAAAGCCCGTTTTCGTTTTCTCATTTGAATTTAAGTGTTCACTGCCGTGTAGGCAGTTTAGAAAAACAGCACGTTGTGCTTCAAAACGTGCAGCATGTTCACTGCCGTGTAGGCAGTTTAGAAAGAATCGGCAGATAGCAACAATACAATGATAAGGTTCACTGCCGTGTAGGCAGTTTGGAAATGATAAATGATTTCCTAATAACGATAAGCTGTTTTGCTGAAAAATACTTTACGCAGTATTACCGTATGATAAAAGCGAATAGATCGTTGTCAACTTTATGAGGCGCTAGTTATTTGTTCTTTTTGCCATATCTCCGTGAAATATTTATCACTTTGAGCTGTTTTACTCGTTTGCGGGCATGGGGGGATTTTGTCAAATTTGATTAATACCATGGTTATCATACGTTATTAACAAATAAGATACTGGAAGTTTTTATTTATTTCGAAACGGTATAGAATCCTGAATATTTTTTACAAAAAAATAACTTAAAACGTGACAATTGTGTAAATACATTCATAATGATCATACAACCACGTAAAAAATTACGTTGCTTGTTTTTGTGTGGTATATGCAATGGGTATTATGTTAGTTAATGCTTGATTAGGTCTTTTGGGGTTATCAATGGTTGGATAACTGATCCATAATTCGTTTAGCCAAATTAATAGCGATGGTTTTTTAGGGTATTATCGCCATATCACTTGTTGATAATATGGCGATAATTTTGTTTTATGTATATTCATCGCCGTCGTTTTTTAAGTACGGCGCACGATGCGAGTAATTTCTACCATTAAATTAATGGGGTATTTTTAATATCTTCGATCGTTTTTGTGCCAGCTAATTGCATGGTAATAGATAGCTCTTTATGTAGATGATCAAAAACGGATTTAACACCTTCTGCGCCACCTAAATTTAGTCCATAAAGAATAGGACGCCCAATAGCAACAAGATCAGCACCGCTTGCTAAGGCTTTAAATACATGTTCACCACGGCGAACGCCACTATCAAAAATAATCGGTACCCGTTTGGCAACTACTGCGGCAATGTTTGGTAATACGTCAAACGAGGCTGGGCCACCGTCTAATTGACGCCCACCATGGTTAGATACCCAAATTCCGTCTGCCCCAGCAGATATTGCAATGGCAGCATCTTCAGGTGATTGGATGCCTTTGACAATAACAGGTAACTTGGCCATCTCTTTGATTTTTTGAATATCTGATGGCACTATACCTTGTTTAGCTGCTGCATAAATTTCGCTAATGCCTTTACCTGAACCATCACCATTACCACTTGATTGGCTATAAGCGCTTAAATTTTTCATAGGAAGAGGGAATTGGAATTTATTGATAATATCTTCTTCACGATATCCGCCTAACGTTGAATCAACTGTTAAGATAATCGCTTTTGCACCGGCTTTAACTGCTTTATCAACAATAAAACGGTTGAAACCATCATCTTTACTCATATAAAGTTGGAAAAAATACGGTACATTAGGAGCAGCACTGGCAGCTTCTTCAATGGAAGTATTGGCATAAGTACTAATGGAGAAAATAGAACCCGCAGCGGCAACCCCTTTAGCTGTATCCATTTCGCCTTTTTCGTGAGCTAAACCTTGTGCGGCTGATGGTGATTGAATAATTGGGGTTTTTAGTGGGATATCCCATAATTTTGTTGTTAAATCGGCATGATCAACCCTTTGTAATACTCGGGGAACAATTTTTTTGCGGTTAAAAGATAAGGTGTTTTCTCTCATCGTCCACTCATCTTCGGCACCACCGCGGATATAACCAAAAGCACCAGCTTCCATTCTTGCTTTAACTAATGCTTCTAATGAAGCAATATTAACGATCTCTATAGCGTGTTCTTCATTACTTGTATGGTATGACATGATTCACTCTTAATTATGAGAATTAATGTTGCCATATTGTTATATCACAGCTATTTTTATTTAACATTAGGTAAAAATCTTTTTTTCTGAAAAGAGCATTTTTTATTATGAAAAATGCGATATTAATAAATACATGATAGGCAATGATGAAAAGCATCTTACGATGCTTTTTGTGAGGAAAGAAAAATGAATGGTGATTATTTTATGCCATACTCAGCCCGATAAGCTTCAACTTGTTTTACTTGATCTTGTCGCTCTGGGGATTGATAGAGGTATTGGATCAAATCATCTAATGTGATAATTGAAATCACATCACAATGATAAGTTTGTTTAATTTCTTGGATTGCTGATAGCTCACCACGGCCTTTTTCTTGTCGGTCTAAACAAATTAGTACACCAGCAAGTTTAGATTGGTTATCTTCTAATATTCTCATCGATTCACGAATCGCCGTGCCAGCGGTAATAACATCATCAACTAGCATAACCCGTTGCTGATAAATTGAACTACCGACTAGGTTGCCACCTTCGCCATGGTCTTTAGCCTCTTTGCGATTAAAACAATAAGGTACATCGATATTATGGTGTTCTGATAGTGCAACAACGGTTGAAGAAACAATCGGAATACCTTTATAAGCAGGACCAAAAATGACATCATATTCTAAGTTGGCATCCATCAACGCAGCAGCATAAAAACGGCCTAATAAAGCCAGATCTTTGCCAGTATTAAATAATCCAGCATTAAAGAAATAGGGGCTTTTTCTCCCCGATTTTAGTGTGAACTCGCCAAATTTTAATGCTTGCCTATCTAAAGCAAATTCAATAAATTCACTTTTATATGATTTCATCGGTTTTCTCCAATTTTCTTCAATTAGCTGTTTAGTCGTTCAAGGCTTGTTTTTGCGCATCAATAATGGCGGCTATCCCATTTTTTGCTAATCCTAATAACGTTAACAGCTCTTCATGGCTAAATGGTTCACCTTCCGCGGTGCCTTGTATTTCAATAATTCGTCCGTCATCTGTCATTACAACATTCATATCGGTTTCTGCATTTGAATCTTCTATATATTCCAAATCACAAAGCGCTTGACCATCTACAATGCCGACAGATACAGCTGCAACTAAAGATTTAATTGGGTTTTGCTTAATTTTACCTTCGGCAACCATGTTATTAATGGCATCGTTCAGCGCAACACAAGCCCCAGTAATTGATGCTGTTCTTGTACCACCATCGGCTTGAATAACATCGCAATCTAGCGTGATAGTGTATTCACCTAATAATTCTAGATCGATCATTGCGCGTAATGATCGGGCAATAAGCCGTTGAATTTCCATGGTTCGACCTGTTTGTTTGCCTTTAGCCGCTTCACGTTGCGTACGTGAATTGGTTGCTCGTGGTAACATACCGTATTCGGCTGTTACCCAACCTTGATTTTTGCCTTTTAGAAAACGTGGTACCCCTTCATCAACAGTGGCATTACACAGTACTTTAGTTTCACCAAATTCAACTAGTACAGAGCCTTCTGCATGCTTAGTATAATGACGGGTTATTTTTATAGGGCGGATTTGTTCCGCAGATCGACCAGACGGGCGCATGCAATTCTCCAATTGTTACAATTAAAAAATATCGTTTTGAACTCATTATTTAGGAGGACATCAACAAGATAGGGTTAATGTTTAGCCTAAGCTAAGAGCGCATTATACAGAATATATGATACAATGCCCAGCAAGTTTTTATAATTTTAAGGTGTTATTATGATTTGCAGTATGACCGCCTATGCAAGAAAAGAATTAAGTCAATCATGGGGAACCGCTTCTTGGGAGCTACGTTCAGTCAATCAGCGTTATTTAGAAACTTACATTCGCTTACCAGAACAATTTCGTTCACTTGAACCTATCATCCGTGAAAAATTACGGAGCCGTTTAACTCGAGGAAAAATTGAATGTAATTTACGTTTTGAGCTAGATCCTGCGGGGCAACATCAAGAACTCTTGTTAAATAAAGATTTGGCTAAACAAATACTTAATGCAGCAAGTTGGGTACAATCCGAGCATCAATCAGGGCAAACCAACCCTATTGATGTGTTACGTTGGCCGGGGGTTTTATCGGCTAAAGAGCAAAATCTGGATGCGATTTCCCAAGAAATTATAGTCTTATTAGATAGTGCGATTGATGATTTTATTACAGTGCGTGAGCGTGAGGGTAAAGCGCTTAGCGATTTGATTGTTAAACGCTTAGAAGCTATTACTGTTGAAGTTAATAAGATTCGCAATTACATGCCTCAAATACTTGAGTGGCAAAAAGAACGTTTAAAAAGCAAATTGCAAGAAGCCAATATTGAACTTGACCATTCTCGCTTAGAACAAGAGATAGTGATGCTTGCTCAACGTATAGATGTCGCCGAAGAACTTGATCGACTAATGACACACGTTAAAGAAACCTATTCTATTTTGAAGAAAAACGAAGCGATTGGACGTAGGTTAGATTTTATGATGCAAGAATTTAATCGTGAATCGAACACTATTGCCTCTAAATCAATTAATGCAGATGTTACAGCTAGCGCAATTGAACTTAAAGTACTCATTGAACAAATTAGAGAGCAAGTACAAAACATTGAATAATGACTTGATTAATGAGCCGATATCTTGGTAGTCTAGCTGTTGTATTAGCTTCTATTTTATGGAGGGCAATGTAGCCACATTTGCTCCCTCACTTTCTTCCTTGTTTATTGGCGCAGTTGCAATGGGGATTGGTGGGATTTTGCAGTGTGTTTTAGCTGTCTCTAAAATCATTAACGAGCGTGACTTGTTAATCCAGCATATCTATTTTCTTATTGTTGGTGCTATTTGCCGCAATGATTTATCCTTTAGCTCTTTATTCATCAATGCGATTATCGGGCGTGACAATTGGTACGGTTGTATCTATTGGCTCGGCGTCGATTCTCTTGGTTGTAATTGAATATGTGAACGGTGACTTTCGCTTAACTAGATGCTGGTTAATTGGCGCAATGTTTGGCATTTTAGGGATAATACTACTGTCACTTTCAGAAAATAATTTAATAAGCGTTCAAAGTAATCATATCATCTTTGGTGTTTTACTTGGTTTGGTTGCTGTATTTACTTATGCTTTATACTCATGGCCAGTGCATCAGTTTTAGTTAATGTTGAAAGAAATATCAACTAAGCCAGCCATGGGGCAACTTTTGGTTGTGGAGGCGTATTATTAATACCCATCATGGTGCTAACTGGTTTTGGTGTATGTGATTCATTAACGAATATGACAGTTTGTGTCTATATGGCATTAGTCCCTATGTTTGTAGGATATCTTTGTTATGGATTTGGCTTATCAAAAATATCCGCTAGTACCGCAACAACTATCACTCTGCTTGAGCCTGTAATAGCGGCAGTTTTAGCAATTTTGGTAGTAGGCGAAACATTGCCTTTAATGGGGTGTATCGGTATTTTCTTTATTCTTATTTGTCTTGCTTTAATAACGATTGATATAAACAAGTAAGTTATCAAAAAACAAGGATATGCAAGCAAGGCATTACACTTCTCATTTTTTATTACTTATCGTTAAAAAATATTCTCTACTTATTTTTAAGTTAAACGGGTATTGATAAAATTTAAATTAAAAAAACACAATGGTAATATAAATATGCCAATATTATGATGAAAGATAAAAGTTTGAAAAAATTATTAATCAAAGGGTTACTAATTCTATTTTTAGCTGGTTTTGTCAATGCTGACACCAATAATACCTCACTAAAAAACTTACCGATTGATGATGCCATTAAATTAGCTACTGACGCCAATAATGCAAAAGCCCAATAAAATTAGGTTAAATGCAATAAAGCTTATGAAGTCTTAATTTTGGTTTACGCATCAATAAAAACATATATTATTGATATTTGTTAAATTATAATTATTTTGATGAATTAAAACATCAACCCCAACAATATAATAGATATTACAATAAGAGGAAAGAATAATGAAAAAACTATTAACTACAGGCTTACTATTTATACTTTTAGCTGGTTTTGCTAATGCTGATACTGATAAAACTTCGCTAAAAGACTTACCATTTGATGAAGTGATGAAAATGGCAACCGAAAAAAATGATGCAAAAGCGCAGTATGATTTGGGTGTTCGATATGATCGCGGCGAAGGAGTTGAACAAGACTATGCTAAAGCAAGAGAATGGTATGAAAAATCAGCTGCTCAAGGTTATGCGAGTGCTCAATCTAATTTAGGTGTTTATTACGATTATGGTACGGGTGTTGAGCAAGATTATGTGAAAGCAAAAGAGTGGTACGAAAAAGCAGCCGCTCAAAATGATGATTACGCTCAATATAATTTAGGTATCTTATACAGTGAAGGGCGAGGAGTAGAAAAAGATGTGTCTAAAGCCAGAGAACTATTTGAAAAATCTGCGAAACAAGGTCTTGCCAATGCGCAATATAATTTAGCTATTATGTACTTACAAGGCGAGGGTGTAAAAAAAGATATAGTTACAGCAAAAGAATGGCTCGAAAAAGCCGCTATACAAGGTGTGCCACAAGCACAATTTAATTTGGGTGTCATGTATGAAAATGGTCAAGTTGTAAAAAAAGATCATAAAAAAGCCATGGAATGGATTGAAAAAGCGTGTAAAAACGGAGTTAATCATCCACTTTGTAACTAAAGCGTACTTTTAACCTGCAATACCAATAAAACTCGATTAAACGCAAAAAGGGGGAAATGAACTACTCCCCCTTTTGTTAATGTTATATTAAAATAATTCTAATTAGCTGCTGTGTGGATTCTTGTTCTGATTGATTTAAAATACCAAACAAGTACAGTCAAAGCGATACCAGCAGATAATAAATCCGCGATGGGTGATGAAGCCCAAACGCCATTAAGCCCAAAGAATAATGGCAAAATATAGAGTGTTGGCAATAAGATGAGGATCTGCCTTGAAAGGCTGAGCAAAATAGAAATTTTTGCCATACCAATACATTGGAAAAAGCTGGTTGTCACCATTTGAAAGCCAACAAAAACAAAAGACAGTGTAGTAAATTGTAAAGCAATAGCCGAAAGTTGCACTAAATCTTCCTCCGAACTAAAAGCTCGTACTAACATATCTGGAATAAAAAATCCTAACATAAAACCGAGCGAAGTCACCACTGTAGCCACTTTAACAGCATAAAAAAAAGTTTTTTTAACGCGATCATAATTTTTAGCACCATAATTATAACCAATAATAGGTTGCATACCTTGATTGATACCAATAACAATCATAATCACTAAAGTAATAAGCCGGTTAGCATTCGAATAAGCCGCAATCGAATCATCACCAGATATATCTGCAAGTGGCGCATAGCGGTTAAGTTGCCAGTTAATAAACACCACAACAATTGATGTTGCTACTTGCATTGAAAAAGGCGACAAACCGATTGATATCACTGATTTAGCAATTGAAAAGTCCAGCTTAAAATTACGACGATAAAGTTTGATATTACTATTCTTATTTAAAAAGTGTTGCATAACAAATACAAAGCTAATCATCATCGATAGTGTTGTTGCAAAAGCTGCTCCGCGCATGCCCCAACCTAAACCAATAATAAAAATTGGCGCCAAAATGATATTGGCAATTACGCTAACAAACATGGTGACCATCGCTTTAAAGGGGTAACCGCTCGCTCGCATCATATTATTGTAGTTAAAGGTAAGCGTTAAAAAGATACTGCCGGGTAAAAAAATCGTTAAAAACTCTCGGGCATAGACATGATTCTCTGGGCTTGAACCCACAAAGTGCAACACAGGATCAACAAAATAGAGCAATAACGAAAGCGTAATGCCACTCAGCACTGCGGTTAGCATAAACGAGGTACCTGCGACTTTTTCGGCTTTCTCATTCTCGCCACGACCTAAAAAAATCGAAATTCGACTAGCAGAACCAATACCTACTAGCATACCAATGCCTGCAGCTAGGTTCATAACTGGCAAAATAATACCAGCACCGCTTAATGCTTCACGGCCAATCCAGTGACCAATAAAAATGCCGTCAATAATGTTATAAAGCGTATTGACAATCGCTCCAATTACGGCGGGCAGTGCATATTGCCAAAATAATGCACTAATTTTTTTATTTTTAAAATCGTTATAAACATCAAGAGAGTGAGCCATTGCTTTTAATTTCCTGCTGTTAAATATGTACAGAAGTTACAGATAACTATGTGTTTGAGTTAAAAGAATATAATCATTATTGAAATTCGTTATGATTTATTCATGCCAGTTTGTTGGTTATATTACCAAAATAATAAACGCGGTTTGTTATTTTTACTTATTTTTAATTATTACTGACAGTGGTCTATAGCAACTACCCTAATATATTCATTGCCATTATGGCGGTTAAATCTTGTCAAAAAATTTTAGGTAATGATGCATTTGAGTATCTATTTGATGCAATTTGACTGTGCTAGTTTAACAGACTGGTAAATTGTTAATAGCACTTTTTCAACGCTTTGATAAAATAACGCTCTTAATGATTATTGCGATCCAATAGGAACCTCACCAATGAGCGTACAGATAGAAAAGATCATACTGCATAAATTAATTAGAAAAAGTGATACAGAAATCGAACTGCAACTTCGTGATTCAATGCTAAGTAATGAGCAGGCGGTTGTTAATCTAATTGAAGATATCAACCGTATTTATAACAACAAAAGCAAAGCTTATGGGCTATTTAATAGCGACAGCTTGTTTGAGCAATCGCTAAAAGAGTTACGTCTTGGTAATCAAGACTTTTTACATTTTAGTCAGGAATCAACCAAACAACTGCGTAATGAACTGGCTAAATATCCTTTTGCTGAAGGGGGCACGGTCGTATTTTGTCAGTATCGCTATTTAGCGGTTGAATACCTGATTATTGCGGTATTAAACAGCTGTTTAAGTATGCTAGTTAATGAAGACTTAGATATTAGCGAAACGCAATACCTAGATATCGCTCATGCTGACATTATTGCTCGAGTTGACATTACCGAGTGGGAAACCGAAGCTGACTCAAAACGGTACTTAACTTTTTTAAAAGGACGAGTAGGGCGAAAAGTATCTGACTTTTTTATGGACTATTTAGGTGCAAGTGAGGGATTAGATGCAAAAGCGCAAAATAAAACGCTGGTCAAAGCGGTTGATGATTACTGTCAAGAAATGCAATTTGACAAACAAGACAAAACCAGCGCGCGCGAAAACGTTTATAACTACTGTCAAGCCCAATTACAAGCAGGCGAAGAAATTGAACTGAAAAATTTGGCCAACGAACTACCAGCCAGTGTTGACAATAACTTTATTGAATTTATTAAAAATAGTGAATATGATTTAGAAGAAACCTTTCCCGTTGATCGCAGTGCACTGCGTCAGCTTAAAAAATTCTCAGGTAGTGGTGGGGGATTAACATTAAGCTTCGATTCGAATTTATTAGGGGAGCGCATTAAGTGGGATCCGCAAACTGACTCTCTAGTGATTAAAGGGGTTCCACCTAATTTACGTGATCAGCTACAACGCAATAGCGGTTCCAACTAATTATCAACCAACAACGTTATTAGGACACAACATGAAATACATTGGTGCACATGTAAGTGCAGCAGGTGGGGTAGACAATGCCCCAATTAACGCCTATCAAATTGGCGCAACCGCATTTGCGCTATTTACCAAAAATCAACGACAATGGCACGCCAAACCGCTTGAGCCCACAATCATCGACAGCTTCAAAAAACGTTGCGAAAGGTATGGCTTTACTAGCAAACAGATCTTACCGCACGATAGTTACTTAATTAATTTAGGCCATCCAGATCGAGAACAGCTCGAAAAATCTCGCACTGCCTTTTTAGACGAAATGCAACGGTGCGAACAGCTAGGACTGACATTACTTAATTTTCACCCAGGTAGTGACTTAAAACAGATTTCGGTTGATGAATGTTTATCGCGCATTGCCGAATCGATTAATATCACGCTTGATAAAACACAAAATGTGGTTGCTGTTATTGAAAATACTGCGGGGCAAGGATCTAACTTAGGCTATAAATTTGAACATTTAGCGCAAATTATTGATCAAGTTGAAGACAAAAAACGAGTGGGGGTTTGTATTGATACTTGCCATGCTTTTGCCGCAGGTTATGATCTCCGTACTGAAAAAGCTTGCCAAGAAACCTTTGCCGAATTTGAAAAAATTGTTGGTTTCAAATATTTGCGAGCTATGCATTTAAATGATGCCAAAAGTGAATTTGCCAGCCATGTTGATCGCCATCATAGCTTAGGCAAAGGTAATATTGGTGAAGAGGCATTTAAATATATCATGCAAGATCCAAGAATTGATGAAATTCCGCTTATATTAGAAACCATTGATCCGGATATTTGGGCACAAGAAATTGCTTGGTTAAAGGAGCAAGTGAACTTATGATAAAAAAAGTATTCTACTTTTTTTGTATTTTTACTTTAGCTATGCCTAGTTTTTATAATTATGCAAAAAACCTTGAAAACAACACTTTGATAGAGTTTGATGGTAGTGGTTATCGGAAGGATATTCGAGTATATTCACTAGCACCTATTGATTATATTAAAGATGATCCTAACTTTATGTTTGTTTCATTATCTGATGATATTAAGTTATATGATGAAGAAAATAAGGAAAGTGTTTTTTTGATTCCAGAAGGCAAAAGAAAAAATTATAAAAAGAAAGAATATTTATTAACTGATTCGTATCGAGCTAAGTTCTTTTCTGAAGTGGGGATATCTGAAGACGATACTGTTTTTATTTATGATTATGATCAAAATTATTTAAAATCATTTCCTATTAATAGCTTAAAAGTTTTAGCTATTGTTAATCCTTATAAAGACGCAGATGATGGTCCTTTCCATTTATCTGATTATATGTTTGGTTTTAAATTAGATTCAAAAGGATTGAAAGATTATTCATATAGCAATCTTGTTTATATTGGTAAAGAAAATCCTTTTGTTCAAAAGCCCTTAACGCCTTTATTTTGGAACAAAATTGATGAAAAGGATTCTCCTGTTCTTGATGAAAATGATGACATTACCTCTTTAGCATTTGATGGCGACTTGAAAGATTTAAAAAAAGTGGATAGTTATTTGGCTCAAGCAAATAGTTTTCGTTTTTTTATAAAAAATTATACAATAAAAAATGAAAGTGCACTTTTCCATAGTGGTGAAATCATCGCAAGACATTTAATTATATTAGACTCTGACTCCAATATAATAACGAATGTGATTGACGGTATAATGGAAGGCGACATGTTTTACCCGTTAAATAACTTAAATAGCAAAGATGAGCCTATATATCAATGGACAGGTAAAATTTTAAAGAATGAACCACCTGTTGTATTTGGTTTTAAATCATCATCGTTTGCTTGTACTCCTGTTTTTCAATTTATGCACCCATTGCACGACTATTTTGTCCCAAGGTGTGATGCTCGGCACTGATATCCGATAAATTATTTTTATCTGAAAAACCGTAAAATCTCGTTCTTGAGAGGAAGAAGATATTAGAAGAAGATGTTAATAGAGTAAATTTTATGTAGGATTCTTTTTAAAAAGATTATCTATTTTTAGTATAGCTACAATAAGTATATAAATAACAAATTAGTTAAAATAAGGAATAGCGATTTGAATCAATCAGTATTGCCATTAACAGAGCTTAATAGTCCACCTTATTACCCAATTGAAGAAAGCCCTTTACCAGCTAGTTTCAGGCAGACTATGCAACAAAATTATGCGCAGCAATTAGTCATGTTAGCCGCAAAAGCAAAAAACGAAGCTGATGATAATGCGATTTGGAGCAGAAATTATCATTATGCTCATGAACGTAATGCAAAATTAAAAGCATGGACATCAGATACTCTTGATGATGTTTTTGCTTATTTAAATGGCGCTGAAAAAGAAGCCAGTTTAGATCTAAACAATAATAATCAATTTATTTGCCAAAACAATCTACTATTACTTACGTTGTACCGAGAATGTCTCCAAAAATTACCAGAATGCCATGTACAGCATTTATTACGGGCATATTATATTGAAACAAATATGCAAATTACCCATAATTTAGATTTACTTTTTGAAAAAGAGGAATAACTCCAGTAAGCAGATTTGCGACAATTTACTGACTTATTAGCCAGAATAATACCAAGCGAGCAAAAGGCAAAGCGATATATCGCAGATATTTTTAACGAAATTTTCTTTACCTTTTTAATTTGCTGAAGGTTATGCGGATTATATAGCCGTTGCGAACGCTTTAGACAGATTGAATCCAGAATGGATGGAGAAAGAACTATGAATAAAATAAATCAATTATCATCACAACAACTAATTACCGCCATATTTGAACCTGTAAAGCAATTGAATAAAGCCATGCCAGAACGTATTACTCAATATATTTTATATGGTGAAGACCCAAATGTGTTGGTTGATTTAAATCAGTTAAGCCAATCTTCAAACTCGACGAAAAATCTTTATGAATTACTTAGAAGACCTTGTGATTTGTATATCATTAGCCTTGATGACAAAGCGAATTCATCGGAAGATGCAAGAATAGCTTTTTACCAACGTTGGACTGATGAGTATTCTAATGAACAGATAACCCGTTTTGCCCGAGTTTTAGCCTCAGTTTGTAGCAATTTACACTTTATTAAACTCATTACTTCACAGGTACCATCTTGGTTTTTATATCTGCTATATGATGGTTTGATTACCACAATGACAGATTGTATTAACGAGGATCAACGACAAAATTGGTCAATTAAACAATTACAGCAATTGCTTGATGCTCAAGAGCCAGAATCAAGCCAGAAGTTACTAATGGCTATTTTTGATCGTCAAAATATTTCAATTAACTATCAGAGTTATTTCAGAAATTTCTTTATAATTAATGATTTATTACCTTATATTATTGAGCATATCGAGATTTTCAAACAATTACCCGAGCAAGGTATGGCGGTATTAGGGCAAGTTGAGCAATTAAAATATATCCAACAACATCCTGAGCTCCACACAATGATGATTGACTTTATTACTGTACAGTCATTAAATAGCTCAAAACAAGTTAGCCAGCTAGCAACGGAAATGCTACTTAGCTCTCCACGCGAAATAGTACAACCACATTTACAACGGTTATTAACCTCAGGTACCGTTAAACAACGTAGCAGTGCTGCGACATTGCAAGCTAGAATGTCATCTGATCCGACAATTTTACAACAAGCCTTAGCTAGCGAAACAAATAAAACCGTTATTACGACAATTGAAAGTGCACTGTCTCGGCTTGAAAGTGCCAATGCCGTTGAACAACAAGCAACGTTGGTCATTGCTGATTTCGAGCCAATACAAAATATTGATTTACCAATCAATGCTCGAGATATTTTGCAACAAAATTATGAAGAATATTTGATAGAATGTGAAAAAGCAGCGCAAAAAGAGGCTGAATATAATAAAAAATATTTAACAAATTGGACGACAGAAGCAGAAACATATAAAGCCTTAAAAGCGGTCACATCGAAAGATTTGGATGATATATATCACTATTTAAATGGTAAAATTGAACTTTCGGCATTATTTAAAAAAATAGATAATAGCTTCAGTACGTCATTTGTATTGGCTAAAAATAGGCTACAAAATTTACCTGAATGTACACTTTTTCATTTTTTGCGTGCGGCTAGATTGGCTGATAAGTATTCTGGCATTTATTATTTTCAACAATTATATGAAAAAAACGAATTTTTAAAAGACTTTGATCTTAGGCAGATAGCCTATGTATTAGCAAAACTTGATGATCCTGAACGTTCTCTCTATGCTATTGCTTTGCCATTTTTAACCACAGACACTTATCATGAGATCTATGAAAATGAGCCAAACAAATTATGGCCATTTTTTGCCGAACATGAATTTTTGCTTGATGAGGCGTTGGGATTTGCCCCAGCCAACGAAATCTGGTCGTATATCAATATAGATAAAGCGAGCGCTATAAAAATATTACAAACTTTTCCAACTTTGCCTGCTAAGTATGTTTCTTATCTATGTGAATTAGCCTTGGAAGAAAGCAAACAAATACGCTATACAGCGCAAGATGCTTTAAGTGTAATACCAAATATTCACAACCAAGTGGAGCAGGCGTTATCATCGGCTAAACAAGAAGTACGTATTGCGGCAGCTAATTGGCTTGCACAGTTAGGGCAAAAATCTTCGATTAAAGCGTTAAATGAGGCTTTACAAAAAGAAAAGCGTGAAACCGTACAAGCGTCATTATTAATTGCGCTTGAAAAAATTGGTGAAGATATTAGCCAGCAATTAACCACTAAAAAACTATTAGCTGATGCACAAAAAGGCTTAAAGGGTAAAAAACCTACTGATTTTGATTGGTTTGATGTAACGCTAATACCATCATTAACTTGGCAAAATGGAGAAGATGTCGAACCGCAAATTGTGCAATGGTGGGTATGGTTAGCTGTCAAGTTGAAAGAACCCGCTAACCCATTATTAGGCATTTATAGCCGTTTATTAAGTTTGTCAAGCCAACAACTATTAGGCGAATTTATTTTACAAAGTTTTATCAAACAAGATACTCGTAGACCAACAGTGGAAGAGGCTGAGACACAAGCCAATTTATTGGCGGATAAGCGCTTACAACAATGTATCAAGTGGTATCAACAATATCCTCAATATTACCCAAGTTATGCCAATATCACTTTTGAACAAGTATTTGAAAATATAAAAAATGAAACACTTGCCGTCTATCTTGGATCGGCCATTAAAGCAAAAGGTCTATTAGCATTAACTCGTGGTATTGAAGGTCGTGTTGCGGTTTCACTAGTACGTAACTATATGAAAGATCATCAACAACGACGAGCACAAATTGAGGCCATGCTTGAACCACTTGCAAATAGTGATGATCCACTTATTACGCAACTCCTCTTATCGCTTGCACGCCGTTATCGTACCGCATCGATACAAGAAAAAGCACGATTATTGGTGGAAAATATTGCGAAGCGTAATGGTTGGACGACCGATGAACTCGCTGATCGCACCATTTCTACCGCAGGGTTAGATGATAATGGGGTGTTAACGCTCGATTATGGCGAACGAATTTTTACGGCGAGTTTCGATGATAAATTTAAATGGCATTTAAAAAATTCAGATGGTGATGAAATTAAAGCGTTACCTGAAGCACGTAAAAGTGAAGATGTAACGTTAGTGAAAGAAGCTAAAAAACAGTTTACTAACAGTAAAAAAGAGCTAACGCAATTACTCAATATGCAAATGACCCGTTTTTATGAAGCCATGTGCGCACAGCGCCATTGGCGAGTTGAGGATTGGCAAAAATACTTGCAACCACATCCAATTGTGGGAAGGCTTATTCAACGTTTAATTTGGCTTGAATTAGATGACAAAGGGCAAATTGTAAATAGCTTCAGGCCAACCGAAGATGGTAGCTTAATTACTACAGACGATGATGAAATTTCATTAAATCAAGTAAATAAAATCGCTGTTGCACATTCGGCATTGCTATCAAGTGATAACATAAAAGCATGGCAACATCATCTTAAAGACTACAAAGTCACGCAACTATTTGAGCAGTTTACACACTCATTACCCGATGTGAGTAAAGTTGAAAATAATATTATCAATGAATGCTTTGGCTGGTTAACTGATAGCTTTACCCTACGTGGCATTTTAACAAAATTGGGCTATAAACGTGATGCTGTTGAAGACGCAGGTTGTTTTTATGGCTACTATAAATATTTTGTTGGCCTTAATCTGTATATCAATATTGAATTTAGCGGCAGTATGGTACCTGAAGAAAATGTTCCTGTGGCACTTTTTAACCTGTATTTTAGTAAAAAACCCGGTTTAAAACACCGAGCAATTGAACTTAAGCAAGTGCCACCCGTCTTGCTTGCAGAAGGCTATGCTGATTATATGGCTGTTGCTAAGGCCAGCAGTGGTTTTGATCCAAAATGGGAGCAGAAGCTATTATGGTAAAAAACGCACAAGCTATTCGTTTAAGTGCTGAACAACGTTATGCTGATGAGCTAAATACGCTACTTGAATTAGATAATGCAAACAATAAACCTCAAGGTTGGAACTTATCACCCAAATTAGTACGGCAATTTATTTTAGGTAATAAAGAGCTAGGCATTAGTCGTAAATTTTTTGGTGATGATCCACTGGTCGATCGGGCAATTGTTTCTTTACTTGGTAAACAAGGTTTGATGTTAGTCGGTAAGCCGGGAACCGCTAAATCGATGTTGTCTGAATTGCTAGCGGCAGCGATTAGTGGTGATTCAAATCTTACTATTCAAGGTACGGCTGGTACCAGTGAAGATCATATCCGATATGCTTGGAATTACGCTTTACTATTAGCTGAAGGACCAACAGAGCGCGCATTAATCGGCTCGCCTATTTACCATGGTATGCAACAAGGTAAAATTGTTCGTTTTGAAGAGATCACGCGTTGCCCACCCGAAATTCAAGATGTACTGGTATCATTAATGTCTGAAAAGCAAATGATGATCCCTGAAATGGGGCAAAGTGTAAAAATGAGTGCTAAGCCTGGATTTAATCTTATCGCTACGGCAAACTTGCACGATCGTGGTGTGCACGAAATGTCGGCTGCATTAAAACGTCGCTTTAATTTTGAAACGGTTAATCCTATTACAGATAAAAATTTCGAAATAGAATTAATTCAAACACAACTTAATCAGGAATTAGGCGAATTAAAATCACAAGTCATTGTCCCTATTGATGTCATTGAACTGCTAGTGACCACATTTCAAGAGCTAAGACAAGGGCAAACGCAAAATGGCACTCACCTTAAAGTGCCTGATGCCGTGATGTCAACGGCTGAAGCTGTGAATATTGTGTATGCTTCAGCATTAGATGCTTATTATTTTGGTGATGGCACACTAAATGGGGGGCAGATTGCCAAACAACTGATAGGTGTTGTTTTAAAAGATAATGCTGACGATATCAAACGAATTCAATTTTATATGGATAATGTGGTGCGTGAACGGGCTAAACATTCATCGCAATGGCACTCGTTTTATCAGGTATCTAAACATTTTTGGAAATAATTAATCAATAATGATAATGAGCCGATCACAATTACCACAACGCCTACAACATGCTTTAATAGGTAAAGAAGCCTTGCAACAACAGCAGATCTATTTTGCGCCTGTGCGTCATCATAGTCCTGCTTGTAGCTATGCTGTTAGGCAACTGATTAACCAAATTAAACCTACCCATGTTTTAATTGAAGCGCCTGCGAGCTTTTCATCCATACTCGATGAATTATTACATCACGAAACTGAGCCACCTATAGCCATACTTTGTCAAGCTGATATCCAAATAGCAAAATACCTAAATAATGAAGAACAGGCGATAGGTAACGAGCAAGATAACGAAAAAGATAACGATAATGAATTGCTATCAGCAACGGAATTGATTACGCGCACCGCATTTTACCCATTTTGTAGTTATTCACCTGAATGGCAAGCAATGCAATTGGCAAAAAAATACCATGCCAATATTCAATTTATTGATCTACCTTGGGCTGAGCAAGCTGTTCAAGAAATGATGCCAAAGCATGATGCATCATTGTTATGTGAAACCTATTTGAAACACAGTGAATATATTACGCAATTAGCTAGAAAATTACACTGTCGTGATCATGATGAAGTTTGGGAACATTTGTTTGAATTACGTGATTTTGCTGATATTGCTAACTGGCGCACTTTTTTTGAAGATACTTTCATTTGGTGTGCCATGGCAAGGTTAGAATATACTGCTTCATCGCTTGAATTAGAAGGCTCTAGCCAACGAGAACAGCATATGATAACGGCAATTAGGCAATTAAAACAGTCCATGCCAGAGGCAAAAATTGTTGTTGTCACAGGGGGATTTCACACTTTAGCGCTGTATGAGGGATTGGCGAACGCAAAACTCATTGTACCCAACAAAGCAAAAATTAATAAAGTAAATCAACAGCGCGAGGCGAAACAATGGCAAAATAAAAATGATGGTGATCGAACTTGGCTTATTCGTTATAGTTTTGAGCGCCTTGATGCATTAAACGGCTATTTTGCCGGTATGCCTTCTCCTGCTTATTATCAAGAAGTGTGGCAGTCAATGCTAACTTATGAACAAAATTATGAACAAAATCAATCACAAACCACACAAGATCACCGACAAGCACAAGCCTTGCAATTTTTATCAAATATTGTGCAGCAATTACGAAAACAGCAAAGTGTTGATAATGGCGCCAATAATGAAATTGGCTTAGTACCCTTAAAATCTGCGATTGAACAAACCTATTTATTAGCCGAGTTACGAGGGCATTGTGGTCCAGGACGATATGATTTACTTGATGGTATACAGTCAGCCTTTATCAAGGGTAGCATTCATGATGTGCGTGGAGAATTTTGGCAAATAATTCATCGTACTTTATCGGGCGACCAATTTGGCAAAATCCCAAGTAACATTGCTTCACCGCCGTTAGTCAATGAGGTTTACGCAATGCTCAAAAAGTATCGTTTTAAATTAGACGATACATTACCTAAAATTGCACATATTGATATTTACCGTAAACCTGAACATCGGCAACGGAGCCGTTTTTTACATCTGCTGGCTTTTTTAGATGTTGGCTTTGCCCAGCGTCTTGATGGTCCCAATTACCAGTATGGAACACGGTTAACCATCATGTTTGAAGATTGGCAATACCAATGGACACCAATGGTTGAAGCCAAGTTAATTGAACTATCACAACAAGGCACTCGGTTAGAACATATCGCTTTACAAAAACTACATCTATTGATGAAGTCATTAGCCGAAGATGGCATAACCCAACCTTGCCAACTTGTTGTTCAAATTATGCTAAAAGCGGCTTTAATGGGATTTCCATCCTATTTTACAACGTTATTGACAAAGCTATCAAAATACTTAGATACGGATAATACGTTGTCATCATTAGTTGATTGTGGGCATCGATTACTTTATTTGTGGCAGGGGCGTGATTTTTTAGCGCTTAATGATAGTGCCACTTTGTTAGCTTTATTAGCTAAAGTACCAAGGCAAGCTTTTTTCTTACTAGATACATTAAAGCAATCAGATGAGCAACAACAGCAAGAAAATTTCAATACATTATTATCACTTAGAGATCTACTCAATAATTTACCTGAGCAACTTAACTCGAAAAAGCTTAAGCAGGATTTTTATTTTAATTTACAACGTTTACAGCCTTTATTAACCCAAGCGCCACTAATTCGTGGTGCCATTGATAGTCTCTGCTACCTAGATTCGCAAATTAGCCAATCAGAACTTGATGAAAAAATAAAAATTGCTTTTGATTTAGGTGCTCAATATGAACAGGTAAGTAGTTATTTAACTGGCTTGATTCAATGTTTACCAGAATTACTTATTCAATCGTCGCAATTGTTAATGAGCCTTGATGAATTGTTGGCACAATGGGAGCAAGAAAAATTTATACAAATACTGCCTGATTTACGATATGCCTTCGCAAAGCTGACGCCGAAACAAAATGCGACAATTGCTGAAAAAATTGCTAAAAAATATCATATTAAAAAGCAGAGCATGGACTTTGAACAATATAAATTTAGTGATGACGACTTACAAAAAACACTCGCTTTAGAATTTGCTATTTGCCAGTATATTAACCAACAACAACTCCAAGATTGGTTTAAACGGTAAGGTATAAACATGAATAATAATAAACCAATAATCGACACGCAAATCGTTAATCATATTAAACGATGGCGGTTGATTTTAGGTAAATATGCTGATCATCACCTTAATCAAATAGCATTCGATAAAAATGATCTTAGGTTAGAACAATCACTGGATTTCCTTTATCGGCATGAATACCGTCAACGAGGGTTAAACGTGGATGAACAAGATCACACAAAGCACAAAGGGAAGGGCGGTAGCAATCATCATTCTGTGTTTAACACCATTAATTGGTTAAATAAAACGCGAAAACTATTTCCTAAAAGCACTTTTGAACGAATGCAACAGCAGGCAATAGAACGTTATCAATTACACGAGTTCTTAAACGATCCTAGCGTTATTAATGCGTTAGAACCCAATATGAATTCGCTGCATTTATTAATGAATTTTCGGGGGCAATTAAAAAAAGAGGTTTATTTGGCAGTAAAAGAATTGATTCAAAGGGTTGTTGATCAGATCTTACAAAAAATTAAACCCAATTTTATTAATGCGATAAGCGGTAAAAAACATCGATTTCGACCTTCCCAAATACGTTGTAGCCAAAACTTCGATTGGCGAGCTACAATGAAAGCCAACTTAAAACATTTTGATCAAAACAACCAGCGACTGATGATTGAAAATGTCATTTTCAACTCGCGAATGAATAGGCATTTACCTTGGGATATTATTTTATGTGTTGATCAAAGTGCATCAATGAATAACTCAATTATCTATTCTGCGGTTTGTGCAAGTATTTTGGCGAAATTACCTACAATTAATTTGCACTTGTTTGTTTTTGACACGCAAATTGTTGATCTTACTCATTTAGCTCACGATCCTGTTGAAGTGCTTATGAGCGTTCAGTTAGGTGGCGGAACAAACATTGCAAAAGTGCTTAATTATGCTGAACAAAAAGTCAAAACCCCGCATCGAACTATTATGGTATTGGTTAGTGATTTTTGCGAAGGGGGATCACTCATTGAACTTTATACCACCGTGTCAAGGATGAATAGTAACCGCATTAAAATGTTAGGATTAGCCGCATTAGACGACAATGCCGAGCCGGTTTATGATTTGCAAATCTCACAGCAATTAGCTAATCGAGGTATGCAAATTGCTGCATTAACGCCTGAACATTTTGCTACTTGGTTAGCGGAGGTTATGTAATGAGTTGGCAGCAAATTTATTTAAATTATGATCAAGACGCTTTAGCGCTTTATGCTAACATTGGTTTAATTCGCCGCGCTCGTAAAGATATTGAGGCAAATAAAATTGAATTTATTCAGCAAGAAAATAATAATATTTTGCAATTCAATGCTGATGGACAACAAGTTTGTTTGCCTGCACAAGGGATTCAAGCCGCTAGTTGCAGTTGCCCAGCGCATGGGCATTGTAAGCATATCATATCGGCTGTTTTATGGTTGCAAGCGCATAATTCGGAGCATGGTTTAGCGAATGGTTCAGCAAATAGTTTAGCAAATAACTCAGCAAATAACTCAGTACCAGAAGAAACTCCCTCTCATTGCACTAAACGAGATGATAGAAGCCCAATAAAACCATTAACGCCATTAGATGATTTGAATAAAGTTAATAATCAGGCTAAACAAGATCAGATTAAGCCAATCACGCCTTTAACTAACGTGTTAACTGAATTATTATCATTAGATGCCAGCAAGCTTTTAAAAAAAGCAGGTAAAGCGAACACACTGACGGCTTATGAACTTGTATGCAATTGGCAAAAAAATAATTTACTGACAATTCAATACCAACAATCGCAACAATCGCAACTACGTATTACGGTACCTGAAAGTTCTGAACCTATTATTTATATAGCAGGAACAGGTTTTGATGGGATGATCTCAGCACTTCCCATAAAACAAAAAATGGCCGTGCATTTAGCCATTATTGCTTATCTTTTTGAACAAAATAATCAAGCATGGCAATGGCCAGTAGCCGTAGATCAGATAAAAAATGAGACTCAACTACTTTCACTTGAAGAAATTACCCTCATAAAACAGATTCAAACATATATTTATAAGCTTATTTATCAAGGCTTATCTCATATTAGTCATAATCAACTATCGCATTTACAATTATTCAATATATCAGCCAAAACACAAAATTTACCGCGGTTGGCGGCAATGCTTAGGCAACTATGTCAATTGGTTGAGTTACTGGCTAACCGCCATTTTACCGTTGAAGAACAAGATATTTTACTGTTTTTGGGGCAGATAAAAGCTTATACCGAAATGCTATTACATAATCAAGGTGAACCGCTTAGCAAATTGCGAGGTAAGATAACGCGCCAATATAAAACAACAGAGCAAGCACTTGACTTATTACCATTAGGGGGACGTTGGTGGCAAAGTAGAACAGGAGCCGTTGGTGCGACATTTTACTTTTGGGATATAAAACAACAACAATACCAAGAAACGACATTAGCCAGATCTGATAAAAATAATATCAATTTTAACCGTGTAACAATTTGGAACAGTATGTCGATATGGCAAACATCCCCTGATAGGTTAATGCAAAAAGCCATAACACTTCATCGCCCTCGTATATCCCAAAATGGCGAGTTAGCCAGTAGTGGTTCGACCGCTACGTTACAACAAAACGGGTGGAATGATGAAAATTATCTTAAATTTAAAGCAACTACAGGCTTCCAAAATTGGTCAGTATTAAATGGTTATTTGCAAAATAGCCATTTGCATGACGTTCTTTTTAATGAGGTAGTATTTGTTCATATACAAAATAACGATAAACCGTATTTTGATGAAATTAGGCAAAGTTTAGTTTGGTGCGTAAAAGATGCCGAGAAAAACCAGTTATTTTTACGGCTGTTTTGGGATGAATATAGAAAATCACGCATTGAGGTTTTACGCAGTTTTCTAGAAACACAAAATCAGCCTTTAACCATATTAGTGAAAGTCGTAAAAAACGAGAGTTTTTTAGATTTAGAACCTTTCGCTTTACTTTATAAAGCACAAAAAACAAATGAAATAAAAACCTTAAATTTTGATTTTGAAGATTCTTGGTGCCGAAGAAAAACCGCAGTGGTCGAACACATGTTTCTCTCAAATACTTATACAATGCGAAAAATGCAGTTAAGCGAAAATAATTACACTAAAGATTCGCTTTCAACTTTTATTATTCAGCCACTATTAACAATACTTGAAAGTGTGGCTTGTTCGGGACGACTTGAATTATTCATCGATCAAAAACAGCAATTGAAAGCGATTCAACATGATTGTGATACTTTAGGATTAAACTCATTAAGTTTAGTGTTAAACAAAATCCTTAGCAATCAACTCATCTCGATAACGCATCTATTACAAGCGGTTTATTTATGTTATCTATTAAAAAAAATGCATTATCAATTACCTATACAACTTATTAAGCCGAATTGTTAGCTTAAAACTTGTTCAGAAAAGATATTGATTTTATTTAAGTTTTTTGTTGCGCAATTGCTTTCTCATCCTAAATCATTTTAAAGTCGTTGAAATGGTTTTTATTGATGCCAAAATGAATCGCCAATGCATTAATCGTAAAAATGATTAAACTCTATAAAAAGTAAAAGTGGTGATTCAATCTGATAAATTAATCAATCGTTTTTTAGCAAGTAAAGAAATAATGAAAAACGTTATAAGAAAATTCACCTTGCCTTAGTGTAACCTTGCTTTAGTATAACTTAGCTTTTTAGGCTACCAGCCAGAGCGATTAACTCTGGCAGAATATCTAAAATTAACACCAATTGTTGCATAACTAACAAATCATTATTGGCTAGATTATCATTGAACGAGAGCGTTTCAATATAATCTGTGGTCGATTTTTTTATTAATTGATATTTTTCATCCAGTTTTTTATCTGTTAACAGATTGATAATATACACTGATAGATCGTCAAACAGTTCAAGTGTGTGGGGCGAAATCCCTTTATCTCGGTGTGCGCCTAAGGTAGAAAGATAACTAATCAATGTGTGATTAAGGGTTAATAAACGAAATCCTTGATCAATAACAGTTGGGTTCATATGAGGCTCTTTTGTCATCAAACTAATTAAAGACGATAAATCGGCATTGCTATCATGAGCGGCTCGCCTTGCTAATCGATATTGCGGATCGTTGGTTTTTCCTGATAAGTACTGGCTACCAATTAGCGCTAAATAATGGCTGTCATCATGACAAACTCGATCAATCAATTTTGGTAAGTTTCTAAATTTCCAATCAGGCCAAATAAAACTGACGGCAAACCACGCAATAAAACACCCTATTAAGGTGGCAATAATGCGTGAAATAGCCACCGAAATGCTACTTTCACCAATCAGGCTAAAGCTAAAAAATACTAACAATGTAATAAAGGCGGTGGCGTAAGCATATTGTGAATTTTTAAATAAAAAGAATAACCAACCAGTAATGATAATTAACACTAACTGCTCTTCAACGCTAGGAAATAAATAAGTAAGAGGAATGCCAATAATAATACCTAATAGAGTGCCGATTACACGTAATTTTAATCGGTGTTTTGTCGTTGAGTAGTTAGGTTGGCAAACAAATAGGCTGGTTAAAATAATCCAATAACCATGAGTAAGCTGGAAAAAGGAAAGTACCATATAACCAACAAATAGGACAAGGCTCATACGAATTGCGTGGCGAAATAATGCTGATTTAATCGTCAAATTACGTTTGATTTTGCTAAAAATATCATGAAAGCTCGTTAACTCTTCGTCAACTAGCTGATTATCTTCTTGTTCTTTTGATAGATGTTGTTCAGTATCAATATTGGCTAATAATAGATCAATAGATAGCAAGTTTTGATATAAGCTTTGCAAAGATTTAACCAATAATGCATTGTTTTTATCACGAATTTGATATTGTTTGATAGCTTCTTCAAGGTACGAAAAGTAATGCACAAACAGGGGATCGTGCTGATAAGTTTGATTTAGCTTAATTGACACAGCTAACTTAGTGCAAGCTTTGCCTTGCAAATTTAAAATACGTGCAAACCGAAACAAAATATCGCTATGCTTAAAATGCTGGCTTAAGATTTGATAATTGCTATGTGACGAGCTAGCCCGCTCATGAATATCTTGTGCGACAAAATAATAGTTAAGCATCTTTTTGACAGAAGATTGCCCTCTGTAACTCTTTAGTCGATTAAACAGTGTGCTTTTGGTTTGATTAAAAGCATTAATCAACTGATTATTGCTATCGGCCAGTTGTTGTGTTTGTTTGATAAAATGATTGGTTTCATCGGGATCAAACATTGCCGCTTTATCATCAAGATATTGCGCCAACTTTAAAAAACAGTAAGATAAACCTTGTTGTGTTGTCCGAATTGGTTGAATTATTGATTCTATAAACGAAACAATACTATACCAAAGTGTTCCTAACAATAAAAAACAGGGTAATGTATAGTTGTCTGTATATAAATTATGCCCAAGCATGGTATAGGCAGCAATCAAAAGTGACCCAAAAGCAATAACACCATAACGTTGCCCAAGCGAACCAAGCATAATAAAAATAAAAGTCGAAGATACTAAACCAATAATAAACAACACAGGATAATTAAATAGCAACTCGACCGAAAAGGTCGCAATAGCAAAACAGATCAACGTAAGAATTAAATTAATACAGCGACTTAATAAACGCGTATCGATCTCAGTCAAACCCGCTGCCACCACACCAAGCGTAAGGGGAATAACTAGCGAAGTATACCCAAAATACCACGGAACCAAAGTCGAACCTGTTAAACTAATTAACATTCGAAGACTAAAAAGAAGATTACTGCTGTAAAAGACTTTACGTAAAGTCAAAATGAATGCGTGCACGGTGTATACGGTTTAGTGTGAGTTGAAACGATGGTAGCTAGCATACTATATTGTCGGGATTTGTGGAAGAGTAGGCAAAAATTGTCATCCTTTATAAGGTAAAAATAAAAAATTAAATAAAATCAATTGCTTTTCTGACTGGTTTTTCATCAAAAAAATTCGTCCATTTTTACCATTACTAAGCGGCTGTTGTTTTTTTTTGACGCAATAATATGCTAAGAATCAATCATATCTAAAAGTCGCAATAAAAACTTTCATTTAAAATAGTGGAGCTAAAACGCTTTAACCTAGTTATTTTAAAAGTCACTCCATCAATTAAAAAATTTACAAAAAACTGACAAAAAAACGTGCTAAATATTTTTGAAAAGTAACAATTTCAATTATTGAAAAACAATCTCATCAAGTAAGTGGTAAACCAGAAAAATAAAAAAAGGTTTGTGTGGTAAGTGAAATGTGATGCTGTATTATTTTGGGCTTCAATGCTGGTAGCCCTATGCCTTGATTGCTACCGCCTTTTTCTAAATCGTCAATTCAGTTAAGAATTTGTGGTCGATATTTTGCTGGTATGTTTACTCCCTTTTATATTTTTTGGAAAAAACGCCAAGAAAAAATTCAATAAAATCAATGGTTTTTCTGAATGATTTTTTAGGCTGACAAAGGTTTATTTTAAGGTTTGTGGGGTTTTAGGTGTTTTAAGTTTTGTCAGTAAAGTGTGTTATTAGTGAAAACCTCTGAAGCGTTAATCTCTTAAACGTATCCCATAAAATCGAATAGAATAATGCGATTTCCCACAAAGCCAATTCTTAAAAGTCGTTACGCCATTCATTATTAATAATTAAACAAAAAACAAACAAAAAATTAACAAAAAGGTAGCAAAAAAAATTTTAGTGGTTATAATTTCGCGGTTTAAAAACTAAACTAGACAGTGATATTACACGCAGAAAAAAATTAAAATAAAACAAAAATCACGAGATGGGTTAAATGTAATGCAGTATTATTTTAGACTCTGGATGTCCTATATCTTAACTTTTTTAGCTAGCTTCAAAAATTACTTTTATACACGCAACTTAATTAAATTCGCAAAACTGTCTTTTTCGTTAAAGCAAAAATTGCTATCGCCACGCTTCTTGTTGCCGTTGTTGCTACTATGTTCATTGGATGGGCAAGCATTATCTGCGCAAAGCACAAAAGTAATACAGGGCAGTGCGCCGTATTTTACGTATGATGGTGGGCAAACGAAGATCTCAACCACCGAGGAATTATTAAGTATTAAGCTATCAGACGGTCAAATTATCACGCCACAAAAAAATCCGTCAAGCCCAACAAATCCCATTGAGTTACCGCAACTGGGTGATAGTTTTAGTGATATTACTATGCTCGTTCCAGTGGACGTGAATTCAATAGCGCTAAATGCATTACTCGGCCCGCCATATCATTATTGGGGGGATGATGATGGCGACGGTCAAGACGCTAATGGGGCTAGCGCAACAGGGACTTTAACGGTTGATATCACCGATAAAGATGATAATGCCGTGAATCGTAATACGGTATTAAATATATGTGATGCACCTTATAAAGTAGTATTAACAAGCAGTGACGGTAGCTTAAGTACACGTTATGGCATGCCCAATAATAGTACATTTGATAGTGGTAGTGCTGTTTACTATATCAAACCAAAGGGATCAATCCGCTGTCATTATGATGATATCAAATACGTAAGACCGAATTTATTGAATAGAAATTCGACACCAAAAGGCGCATTAGGCATTTTTGAGACTGTTGGTCATTCTTATCAGTTTGATCTTTTTGGTAGCCTGCACACCGACAATGATAGAGGCGGATTTTTAGTTCAATCAACTAAGTTGGCTACCTATGAACAAAATTTTCCGACAACAGGCGCTAATGGGCTGTATTTTTATTTAGATATGGATGATGATGTAAATCCAAGCGAATTAAGTTGGCCTTCGGTAAGTCAGGGGGGGATAACCGCTAGCATGACAGTAGAGCCGCCAAAACCATCAGCAGGTAACGGTTATTACTTTGAGCGTTTAGGCGGGGTAAAGGTCACCCTTACAGGTCCTACGGTAACGGCAGCTCAAAGACAATCTAGCAATCCAGGGACAATAGCTAAGCCAACTTTACCGCAACTATTTGTACTAAAGGGTTATGATAAAAGTAATAATGTGGTAATTAAATATGGATTTGTGTTGAAGCAGTGGTTTGTTCATCGTGGTACAAAAGGGACTTCCTATTCTGACTCATTAGCATGGTGTAATAGTTTGGGTTATCGTCAGCCAAAACTTAAGGATATAACCAATGCGAAGTGCGGTATTATTAATTCCCGTTTCCCTTGTGTAAATGGCATCGATGGAGCAGTGCCAACATCAAACGCTTGGGGGCGTCAGCGTAATATAGGTGCAAGTTTTAGTTCTGAGTGGGGGGATGTGAGTTCTTATACTGATTCTAGTTTTTTCAACGACAATTACGATTGGCATTGGACTAGTGACATTTTCAATGCAAGCAGCCATTTTGTGGTAAGCCCAGCGGAAGCTACTGTTGATTCCCGCGGGAATGGCGACAATTGGTATACCTTGTGCACTTATCCCTAGCGTTGGGCATTGATAAAAATTCTAAGTTTGCAAAAAGCAATATCAAATTCGATTAAGCAAAGTCAGTAAAGCGCCAAACGTTCTGTAGTCAGGTGGCGCTTTAGTTAATTACCCCCCCAGTTAAGCGCTTTTGTAGTAGCAAGAAAAGGGATTGTTAATCAAATGACTAACTGTCATATTATGGCTAAAAAATAACGTTAAAAACCTCACATAAAAACTTAAAAATCAAGAATAAAAAAATTAATAAAATCAATAGGTTTTCTGACTGATTTTTGATGATAAAACGTATTAATCTTTTGTTAGCTTAAAAATTCTTTTGCTATTTTTTACTAATGAGAAGTAAGTCTTAAAATGATACGATTAATCATAAGCAGATGCTATTTATTGCCCCTTGTTTGTTTTAAAAATATGCATTAAACAATGGGGATTTAAGATAGCAGTGGGAACAATATCCATTGTACGTTAAAATAGTCAGTATTATTACGAAAAATGATAAAGGAAATCGTATGACCACTGAAATGACAACGCTCGATAAAATCAAAAAACAAATTGCCGATAATCCAATTATTCTCTATATGAAAGGTTCGCCAAAATTACCAAGTTGTGGCTTTTCGGCACAGGCGGTGCAGGTTTTATCACAATGTGGAGAACCATTTGCCTATGTTGATATTTTGCAAAATCCAGATATTCGTGCCGAATTACCTAAATTTGCTAATTGGCCAACGTTCCCACAATTATGGGTTGAAGGCGAATTAGTGGGAGGGTGCGATATCTTACTAGAAATGTTTCAAGCTGGCGAGTTGCAAACACTTATTCAACAAACTGCCGAAAAACATAAACCTTAATTTTTAAATAGCATTAAGCGTGCAGATTAAGCGCGCTTTTTTATCGGTTTTTATCGGTAATTTTTTATTATTGTGTTTATGAATGCTTCGTGTTACTAAGTATTTTCTCAATCCATGATTGATGTTACTTCTCTATCATCTATGGCTGTTAAAGGCCATCCACCTAATGTTTTAAGTCGATTGACGATTTTGCAAAAGAGTATCGCAGTTTTTTGCGTGTCGTATAGCGCACTATGAGCTTGTTTATGATCAAATTCGATTTGTGCTACTTGACAAGCTTTGGCCAGTACGGTTTGCCCAAAAACTAAGCCACTTAGTGATGCCGTATCGAAGGTGGCAAATGGGTGGAATGGATTACGTTTGATATTTGAGCGTTCAGCGGCAGCCATTAAAAAACTGTGATCAAAGTGTGCGTTGTGTGCCACAATGACTGCGCGGGTACATTCGTTATTTTTTATGCCGGCTCTAACCATTTTGAATATTTCGTCTAAAGCGTGCTTTTCATCTACCGCTGAGCGTAAAGGGTTAGTCGGATCGATTCCGTTAAAAGCCAGTGCTGTTGGCTCTAAAATCGCGTCGCTAAATGGATTAACATTAAATTGCAAGGATTGATCTGGCTCTAGCCAGCCGTCGGGTGTCATTTTTAAAGTAATAGCGGCAATTTCTAAAATAGCATTGAGTTTTGGATCAAACCCTGATGTTTCTATATCAATAACAACAGGATAAAACCCACGAAAGCGTTCACATAATTTGGCGTTTGGCACGTTAATCTATCTTAATTTGTCAAAAAAAGACTATTATGCCAGCTTTTGATTATTTCGCCTAGCATTGGCATTGAGATTTGCTATTGAATAGTTAATTTTAATGCGCTTTTATTTTGGTAAGGATTGTAGCCAATTTGGCAAAATGGAGATTAAAACGAACAAGAAGATGCGCTGATTGATTAAAGTGATTATAATCAATCATCATCATATAAATGATCTTAAAACCGAGTGAATTATGCACAACTTTGAATTAGAAAAGATAATTAATAATGAACTACAAATTACCCGTTATCGTGATTATGCACCAAATGGATTGCAAGTACAGGGGCGCGAACAGGTGCATAAGATTGTGACTGGCGTGACCGCGTGTCAGTTATTATTGGATAAAGCGGTCGAATTACAAGCCGATGCTATACTTGTGCACCATGGCTATTTTTGGAAAAGTGAACCACAAACCATTACAGGTATTAAATATAAACGGCTTAAAACACTATTAACGCATGATATTAATTTATACGGTTATCACTTGCCATTAGATGGACACCCCATTTTTGGTAATAATATTGAGTTAGCTAATTTGTTGGGGATTGCGGTCGATAAGCGTAATGATATCGCTGATCTGCTTTTTACTGGCACGTTAAACATGCCACTGACGGCGTTACAATTTAAACAACACCTAGAGCAAATGTTACACAATAATCAGCGACAAGTGTTATTTTGTGGTGATAATGCACAACCAGTGATTAATCGTATTGCGTGGTGTAGTGGTGGAGGGCAAGATTATATTGAGCAGGCAGCGCAAAATGGCGTGGATGCTTTTTTTACTGGCGAAGTTTCGGAACGCACTATTCATATTGCGCGCGAATACGGCATTAATTTTTATGCTGCTGGGCATCACGCTACCGAGCGTTACGGCATTAAAAAATTAGGCGAATGGTTGGCTAATTATCATGGTGTTGAAGTTATTTTTATTGATATTGATAATCCAGCGTAACAAAAGTTGAATTTACTTTAGAAATATCGCATACTTGTTCGCAGATTTTTTATTCTTTACGTTGTGTTATAAACCAATAATATGAGAGGTCATTTTATGTTTACAGGAAGTTTGGTCGCACTTGTTACTCCGATGGATACAAAAGGAAATGTTGATCATGTAAGCTTAAAAAAATTGGTTGAATATCATATTGCTAATGGGACATCGGCTATTGTTTCGGTTGGGACAACAGGAGAATCGGCAACCCTTGATCATCACGAGCATATTGATGTTATTAAACGAACAATTGATTATGCTGACGGTCGTATAGCCATTATTGCGGGCACAGGGGCTAATGCAACTAAAGAGGCTATTGAATTAACTCATCGGGTTGAAAATATCGGTGTTGTAGGTTGTTTAACGGTTGCGCCTTATTATAACAAACCTACTCAAGAAGGTATGTATCAGCATTTTAAAGCCATTGCCGAAAGCACCGCTCTGCCTCAGATTTTATATAATGTGCCAGGTCGTACCAGTAGTGATATTAAACCTGAAACGGTTGGACGCTTGGCTAAAATCAAAAATATTGTTGCATTAAAAGATGCAACAGGCGATCTTTCTAGAGTCTATCCTACTCGTAAATTGGTTGGGCCTGACTTTAAGTTACTTAGTGGTGACGATTCGACATTTTTGGATTTTATGATTTTAGGTGGTGATGGTGTTATTTCCGTTACCGCTAATGTTGCAGCTAAAGCTGTTGCAACTGTATGTCAACTTGCTGCCAATAACCAAATTCAAGAAGCCCGAACTTTAAATGATACCTTAATGGCTTTACATCATAATTTATTTATCGAACCGAATCCAACCCCAGTCAAATGGGCTTGTGCAAAATTAGGTTTAATGCAAGATGCAACAATTCGATTGCCAATGGTATCACTCAGTGCATCATCGATCCCCGCAGTTGAGCAAGCGTTAAAAGAAGCAAATTTACTCTAATTAGTGTTGTATAACCTTTATTTTAAAAAGTAGATATCTATGTTAAATCACATATTGAACAGAACTTTATTTAAAAACAAAGCCATTAAAAAAGTGGCTGTTTTAACCATTATGACTTCTTTATTTCTTGTTGGCTGTGGGAGCAATCAAAACTATAAGCGTGAAGTCGATGGAAATGAAGATTACCTTAAAGCGCCTACATTAAAACCGTTAATTATTCCTGAGGGCATTTCTGTGCCAGCTGAAAGCGGTGAATTTTATGTTAATAATGCTGAAGTTAGCGGTGATTTAGGCAAAAGAGTGGATATCCGCCCACCCATTTTACCGATTCCGACTATTCAAGAAGCCTTTGCAATTTATAATAACGGCGCGGTGACTTTTAACGTGCCATTAAGTTATAACGTGTGGGATCGTATCCCGAATAGCTTAAGCAAAAGAAATATCTCCATTGTTAGTCAAGATCATAATACGCTAAAAACTGGTAAGGCATTTATGGTACGTGCAGATGAAGATCAAACCGTTGAAGCAGCTTATTCATTTAAAAGACAATTAGTGGGTGATACCGAAACGATAGTGATTTCAACGGTTTCATTAACACGTGGGGCTGATGATTTAACTTCGCAGCCTATTGAAGTACAGCGTTATGTTGTTAGCTTATTTAATGGCATAATGGATGATGTTGCACCAGATTCATTGCGCGTTGTACCACCAAAAGCGCAAAGTGATGATGCTGCGAAAGACAAGGCCGAGGGCAAGAAACCCGCAACAGCCGTGAGTGGTGAAAATCAATAATAAGTTTGGAATTTAAGGAGCGAATAGCTCCTTAATTCTTTATTGGCAATTTGATATAAGGTTATAAGCATGAAAAAGTTGGCTGAGCTTTATCGTGGTAAAGCAAAAACGGTATATACAACCGAAAACCCTGATTTATTAATCCTTGAGTTTCGCAATGATACATCGGCATTTGATGGTTTACGTATCGAACAGTTAGAACGTAAAGGAATGGTTAATAATAAATTTAATTATTTTATTATGACTCAATTGCGTGAAGCAGGTATTCCAACCCAAGTTGAAGCTTTACTATCAGATAATGAAGTGTTAGTTAAAAAGCTACAAATGGTACCTGTGGAATGCGTGGTGCGTAATCGTGCAGCGGGATCTTTAGTTAAACGTTTAGGTGTTGAGGAAGGCAAAGTTTTAAATCCTCCTACATTTGAATTATTTCTCAAAAACGATGCATTGCATGATCCAATGGTAAATGCATCGCATTGCAAAGCCTTTGGCTGGGCTAGTGAAGATCAACTAGTTAAAATGAAAGAGCTCAGTTTTAAAATTAACACAATTTTAACTGATTTATTTGATAAAGCGGGGCTAATATTGGTTGATTACAAACTTGAGTTTGGCTTATTTAAAAATGAAATTACCTTAGGTGACGAGTTTTCGCCCGATGGTTGTCGTTTGTGGGAAAAAGATACACTAAAAAAAATGGATAAAGATCGCTTTCGACAAGGTTTAGGTGGCGTAATTGAAGCCTATGAAGAAGTGGCAAAACGTATAGGTGTTCCTTTGTAATGTTTGCGCAGTTTGATATTTCTTTTTTTCTTCTTTTAGGGTTAGCTGCACTGTGTTATTTAACACATAATAACACAGTGACATTTGCAGTACTGTTATTGTTATTATTTAAGCTAACGCCATTAGCTGTTTACTTTCCATTTTTAAATCAATATGGTTTAACTATCGGTATTGTTATTTTAACGGCGGCTATGATGGTGCCATTGGCGGATGGATCATTAAAGATTGGCGATCTTGCCAAATCGTTTACCTCTTGGCAATCTTTATTGGCGATCGTTGTAGGTATTTTGGTATCGTGGCTTGGTACACGTGGTGTATCGCTAATGGGAGCACACCCAACCATTATTAATGGCTTAATTATTGGCACATTAGTTGGTGTGGCTTTTTTCAAAGGCATTCCTGTTGGACCGTTGATTGCGGCTGGTTTGTTGTCGTTATTGATTGGAAAAAGTTAGTCTATGTGCAACGCCAACAGCACAAGAACGCTATGGGTGTTACAGGGTGAAACTAGGCAATTATTTGCACAACTTAGTCATATTATCGGTAATTATGCTGGAGATTGGCTAACGATCACCTCGCAGACTAATTGGCCAAATGAATTTGTTTCCAATATGCTTTCCCCTAACCAAACTAAAAAGTTATTAGGGCGCCAATTTCGACATGCTATATTTGATGCAACAGCAGGGTTCAACCTTGATGCCTTTGCTATGCTGGTTGGCACGCTCGTTAAAGGTAGTATGCTAGTTTTGTTATTACCTAACGACTTATCCCGTTGGCACGATCAGGACAGCTTGCGTTGGAACGAAAATCCAACCGCTATTACTGTGCCTAATTTTATTGCGCATTTAATGCAGACCTTGGCGGAATGTGGTTTATCCTCTAGTTGCAGATATTTTTCCAAACCAGCGACATTCTCGATCCCATCTTTACCTGTTATTACCGATAATTATTGCGATTTAACCGAACAACAAAACACGTTAAAGCAATTGTTAAACAGCAATAAGCTCATTAATGTCGTAGTTGCCAAACGTGGGCGAGGCAAATCAGCATTAGCTGGGCAGTTTAGTCATTATCGGCGTTGCATTGTTACTGCACCCAATAAATCAGCATTAACTACCTTTTTTACTTTTGCTAAGCCGAATACCCTCTTTTTTGCTCCTGATGAATTAATTGCATGTTCTCATAATAATTTTGCGGATTATTTGATTATTGACGAAGCTGCAATGATCCCTTTGCCAATGCTAAAAAAATTGCTACAACAGGCAATTGCCAATAATAGCAGAGTGTTGTTAACTACTACAGCTGAAGGCTATGAAGGTACTGGGCAGGGCTTTTTGTTGAAATTGTTGTTAGACAATTCATGTCAATATTTCTACCTACACACACCCATTCGTTGGCATGCAGGTGATAAGTTGGAGCAATTTAGTGATCGGTTGTTGCTAAATGGTTTATTAGAGCAAAAGGCTGGCTCCGAGCTCAATGTATTATTAGCACAATATTCGAAGGTTGAACGCAATGATATTAACACATTAAGATCTATCTTTTATTTATTAAAAATCGCGCATTATCAAACCACATTAACTGATTTAAGGCGCTTGTTTGACGCACAAAACTTGTCGGTTTGGCAGGCGACAATCGGCAATGAGCAAGTTGCTGCGGCACTCGCCGTTGATGAAGGCAACTTGCCCGATAGTCTGATCAATGAAGTGTGGAAAGGAACTCGCCGACCTAAAGGCAATTTAGTTGCGCAATCGCTTGTTGCACATGCGGGAGAACGGTTGGCAGCTAAATTGCGTTCGGTTAGAATTAACCGCATTGCGGTGCTAAACACCTATCGGCGCAAACATATTGCTAGCCAACTTATACACACCCTATTTGATCATGCTAAAACACAGCATAATGATTTTTTGTCAGTTAGTTTTGCTTATAGCCCGACTAATTATCAATTTTGGACCGCTTGTGGATTTGTTTTGGTTCACGTTAGTAGCCATAAACAGGCAAGTAGTGGCAGTTATTCTGTTATGGCGCTTAAACCACTAACCGAATCTGGATTGCATTTAACCATTAAGCTAGAGCAGAAACTACAGCGCAATGCATACTGGCTTAAAGATATCATCGATTTGCCTTTCAGCGAGATGATCACAAAAGACAGTAATGTCATGCTTTCACAAGATTTAGATGCGCAAGATTTAGATGAACTGGCTGGATTTGTTTACTATCACCGACCGTTTGAAGCGACTTATGCGGCGCTGTGCCGATTGAATCACTATAATCAAACCCACCAGCAACCATTATCAATGCAGATATTGTCAGCATTGATAAAAAACAAAAATAATCAACCATTGATCGTGAATTTATATCAACTTGCGGGTAAATCAGCGCTAATGCAGGCTATTAAGCACGAGGTCAAAACATGGTTGGAAAAGTAAGGCAATAGTGTGATTTTTAACAAAATACCCAATAAAGTTAGCTGATCATTATTGCAGGTTGCCATGAGGTATGTTTACAATGATCATCATGTTTCAATTTAGTTTTTTTAACTCAATTCGTTTTTATTAAAAAGGAATCGAATGTGACGCATAATAATTTAGAAATCCGATCGCAACATCGGTATTCACAAACCAATCAACCAAAAAATCAACCAACAACAGGTATTGAATATTTTTTTAAAGGATGGTCATTGGCGTTTAGCCCAGGTATTAAGCGATTTGTTTTTTTACCCATAATCGCCAATGTTGTGGTTATGTCGATATTATTTTATTGGTTTTTTCATACCATCTCGGGCATGGTCGATTGGGGGTTATCGTATATGCCAAGTTGGTTACATTGGTTAGGGTATATCCTCATTTTAATGGTCATTTTGATGTTAGTTATCCTATTTTGTTATTTCTTTAGCACTATAACTAATATCATTGCCGCACCGTTTAACGGTTTATTGGCCGAACAGGTTGAGGCACAGTTAACGGGTATTCCTGCTCCTGATACATCGTGGATTAGTATCATTAAAGATCTACCACGTATTTTTGGCAGAGAACTACACAAACTCGCCAATTATCTATTATGGGCAATCCCCATATTGTTAACTTATTTTATTCCTGTTATTGGACAATCAATAACGCCTGTGGTTTGGTTTTTATTTACTGCTTGGCAAATTAATATTCAGTATGCTGATTATGCCTTTGATAACCATAAAATAACTTTTCAGCGGATGAGTGAGTTACTTAAACAAGATCGGGGTGATAATTTAGCTTTTGGCATATTAGTCAGCTTTTTTACTATGGTACCGGTGCTTAATTTAATTATTATGCCTATTGCTGTGTGTGGCGCAACAGCAATGTGGGTTGATCGCTATCGTCATCAAGCACTATTTGATAGTAGTGCCCAAGATTTTCGCTAAGGCACGTGTTACTTTTTGTTAGTTGAATTTTTTGATGGCTAATCGTCGTCGTCATCTTGATAAGGGATAGGTTTTATCCCTTTCTTTTTTTCAAGATACGCTTTGTAACTTAGCCGATTCAGTGCTTTAATAGCATTAATAAAAATCCCAATTAAAATCACCACAATCATCCACCAGTAATCTTTTAACCACTCCATGCTATTTCCTTTTAAACTAATTGGATAACGACACAATGATAGCTATGTTAGCAATAATTTTTCTAAAATACGGTGATAAATCGCAGTTAAGGTAATAATATCTTGGCAATTAGCGTTTTCATTGACTTTGTGTATAGTTTTATTAAGTACTCCAAGTTCAATAACTTGGCATCCCATTTGAGCAATAAAACGCCCGTCCGATGTGCCGCCACTGGTCGATAGTTTAGTGTCAATATTGGTAAATTCTTTAATGGCACTAACCGCTGCATTAGTTAAATCGCCTTGTGGGGTTAAAAATGGGTGCCCTGATAATCGCCAATTTAATGTATAATTTAAATTATGCTTTTGTAAGATCTGCTCTACGCGTGTTTTAATTGCCGTGTCAGTCAATTCACTACTATAACGAAAGTTAAATTGTACACTCAGATCGCCAGGTACAACATTTTCAGCGCCAGTACCACCATTAATATTGGCAACTTGCATAGTCGTTTGTGGAAAGTATTGATTGCCTTCATCCCAAATAGTATTAACAAGTTCATCTAGTGCAGGGGCAAAGCGATGAATAGGATTATCCGCAAGGTGCGGGTAAGCGACATGACCTTGAATTCCATGTACAATCAAATTGGCAGTGAGTGAGCCACGGCGTCCATTTTTAATCTGATCACCAAGTACAACGTCACTTGACGGTTCGCCTACAATACAGTAATCAACACGTTCTTTTCGTTTAATAAGCAAATCAACGACTTTAACTGTGCCATCGCTTGCATCGGCTTCTTCATCTGATGTAATTAAAAAGGCCACTCGCCCAGCATGATTTGGGTATTGCTTAACAAAATCTTCTGCGGCACAAACCATTGCAGCAACACCACTTTTCATATCAGATGCGCCACGACCATAAAGCACACCGTGTTCATCAATGGTTGGTGTAAACGGTGGGTATAGCCATTTGCTTTCATCACCAACTGGCACAACATCGGTATGTCCAGCAAACATAAGGGTTTTACTGGTGGCATCACCATGATAAGCCCATAAATTTTTGGTTTGCCCAATATTCACTTCTTCAATAATAAAACCGAGCGGTTTTAATCGCTCAATAATCATCTTTTGACAGTTTTTATCGTCAGGGCTTATTGATTTTTCAGCAATGAGTGCTTTGGTTAGCGCAATAACAGGTTCAGTCATAATAGTCTCGATTTTATTTAGATTGCGAAATAAATTGTGAATAGAGTTCATTTGAAAACCCCAACACAGCACGCTTGCCACCGTCAATAAGCAAAGGGCGTTTTAAAATGGATGGGTTGGTTAACATAATCTTTTTTGCAGATTGCACATCATTTATTTGTGAACGGACGGGCTCATCTAATTTTCGCCAAGTTGTTCCTCGGGTATTAAGTAAACTTTGCCAATCGACTAATTGCAAAAAAATATCTAAAAGATCTTCAGAAAGACCATCAGTTTTATAATTATGAAATTGATAACTGACATGGTGATCATCAAGCCAAGTAAAGGCCTTTTTCATTGTATTGCAGTTTTTAATGCCATAGATGATGTACATAATAGAAATCCAAGTTTGAAGGATAACAAAATTATAGCAGTATGGGCATTGTGCAGCAAATTGCAAGAAACTATTTGGTTAGATATCTTATTATTGATTGATTTAGTGTCATTAATTTTTTATCCATTGGTTTTATCTTAAAATAGAAATAAAACCAATGTGGTATCTGATGTTTTTTGCGTGAAAAATTAAGTTATCATATAAAAATTTAAAAACTTGTTACCCTTTTTTTTAACAAAAAATTAAAATTAATAAAAACAATGAATTATAAAAACCTTTTCAAAAAGGGTTTTTGAAGACAAAAATCCTATTTGCCTTTTGCCAAACAAAGTTTATAGTATATTCGTTTCTAGTTTACCGCCGTGTAGGCGGTTTAGAAATTAAAACGGCAGAGATTGATAGATGGTATCAAGTTTACCGCCGTGTAGGCGGTTTAGAAAGTGGAGAGGAAAGGTTCGGAAAACGAGGTTAGGTTTACCGCCGTGTAGGCGGTTTAGAAAAGTTTTGCGGATTGTGGGTAAAACTTCCTCAAGTTTACCGCCGTGTAGGCGGTTTAGAAATAAATTTTTTAGTTACTGCGGGATCTTTAACTGTTTACCGCCGTGTAGGCGGTTTAGAAAAAGAGCGTTTAGTAAATTTAAGCAGTTTAATGGTTTACCGCCGTGTAGGCGGTTTAGAAAGCCAATTGTTGTGCCTGCAAAATCGTTATCAGGTTTACCGCCGTGTAGGCGGTTTAGAAAATTGCGGGGGCTCGCGCCTCCCCAAATTTATAGCTTAACGCCGTATAGGTGTTTATTTTATATAAAAATAATAGATTAGTAATTTATTTTGATAATTTAATAAAGCAGTAAGCTGATATTTTACAACACTCGAAGATAATTATTGCTATTTATTCAGCGTTGAATAGTGTTGACGCTCTAGGTTTGTAATTAGCAAATTTTATACTCAAACGCGCATTCACCTAAAAGTTTTTACATTGTGATTTATCGAGTTTTGATAGCGTTACATTTTTAATTACAAAATAACGCTAGCATTAATGTTGAAGATAAAGAAATAGCTAATATTACTATAACAGTAGAGCTTTGTGCGTATTTTAATTATGTGGCAATGATCGTTCCTCAGAATAGCTCGTTCATTTTACAATTTTGTCTTAGATTGATGTAGGTTTACCACGAGTTTCCCAATTAAAAATTGCTAGCCAGATAGTATTTATTATTTTCAGTGGTAATTAATTTATTATCTAAATAAAAGCTTAACTTCTTGGATTGATTTTTGATTATTAGATGCCATATGTTTTTATTATTTGAACTGTTTGGTTGTTTTTTCGTGTTTTATTTGTCATTGTTGCGAGTGATTCGCATTTTTATACTAAAAATAACTTTTCTTTTCTTTAAAATACGTGTTGTTAATTTAATGCTATTACTTTTTTATTAATACTGTCATCTTTTTTAGGAAAAATAATGTCATCTTTTACCCTTAACCAACTACCTTTAGGGCACGAGGCGGTTATTTCTAGATTATTGCCCGAATCGTTACCCTTTCGTCGAAAGTTACTTGCAATGGGTATTACACCGGGTTGTAAGGTTTTGGTTGTGCGTGTTGCGCCACTTGGTGATCCGATCGAGATCAAAATGCGCGGTTTTTTGCTTTGTTTACGTCGTAATGAAGCGAAAGCTATTGAAGTAATGGAGGTCGCTGCGTGAAGATAGCACTCATTGGTAATCCTAACTGCGGTAAGACTACGTTGTTCAACTTATTAACAGGCTCTAAACAGCGAGTAGGGAATTGGCCTGGCGTGACTGTGGAACGTAAAACGGGTATTTTTACTTATCATCATAGGCAATATGAGATTATCGATTTGCCTGGCACATATTCGATAGAGCCTGATCCGCTCAGTGTTTCGCAAGATGAACTTATTGCTCGTCAATTTGTGTTATCTGAAAGTGACAGTGTTATTATTAATATTATTGATGCAACAAATTTGCAACGTAGCCTTTATTTAACGTGTCAATTAATTGATTTACAAGTCCCCATAATTGTTGTGTTAAATATGATGGATGCTATTAAAGCTATTGGCGAACAGATTAATGTTGATATGTTGTCTACACTACTTGGTTGTCCTGTTGTTGCGATATCTTCTACAAAAAAACAAGGTTTATCGCGCTTTTATCAACAAATTGAAGCCATGTCGAAAAATCCACAAATTGCTCAGCCGTCGGTTGATCTACTTGGTGAAGAGCAGCAAACTGTGATTAATCGTTATGTTTGCGATCTACCCGAAGATAGCATTATACGACAATTTAATCGCTGGCAATTGATGGATGTATTATTGGATGATTCGCGTTATAACTTGGCGCCATGTGAGAAAAAAATGTTAGTGGATTGTCGTTTAAAACTTGCGCAATGGTGTGATAATGAAATTGATGTGGCACTTGCTAGCGCTCGTTATGATACGATTGATGCAATTTGTAAAAAGGTGATTGAGAAACCACGTGAGCTTAGTCATCGGTTTTCTGAAATACTTGATAATATTACCTTAGGACGCATTACTGGCATTCCCTTCTTTTTGTTGGCTATGTATGCCATGTTTATGGTGGCGATTAATTTTGGGGCAGTATTTATTGATTTTTTTGATGTACTGTGTGGTACTGTTTTTGTTGATGGCACAACTGAATTACTTCATGCTATAAATGTACCAAGTTGGCTTATCGCGATTTTAGCTAATGGCATTGGTCGAGGTGTGCAAACTGTTTCGACGTTTATTCCTGTTATTGGTGCCATGTTTTTTTGTTTATCGTTTTTGGAGGATTCAGGCTATTTAGCCAGAGCAGCAATGGTTATTGACCGATTGATGCGATCTATTGGTTTACCAGGTAAAGCATTTGTGCCAATGCTAGTTGGTTTTGGTTGTGGGGTGCCAGCCATTATGGGTACACGAACGCTAGAGAGCACTCGTGATCGCATTATGTCGATTTGTATGATCCCTTTTATGTCGTGTGGGGCAAGATTGCCTGTGTATGCGTTGTTTGCTGTGATATTTTTCCCTAAGAATGCTTCGATAGTGGTGTTTACTTTATATTTGATCGGCATTGCTGTGGCTATGTTAACGGGGTTTGTGCTTAAATTTACGCTATTAAAAGGTTCATTAACGCCGTTTATTATGGAAATGCCTGTTTATCGTATTCCGACTTTAAGCAGCTTATTTAGTTTGACGTGGCAACGGTTAAAGTCATTTATATTTAGAGCAGGTAAAGCTATTGTATTAATGGTGACGGTATTAAGCTTACTTAATTCATGGGGAAGCAATGGATCGTTTAGGGCTGAAAGCTCACAAGACACCATGCTTTCAGTGATTAGCCAAGATATCACCCCAGTATTTGCACCTATGGGCATTACCAACAATAATTGGCCTGCAACAGTGGGTATTTTTACTGGTATTTTCGCTAAGGAATCGGTAATTGCAACATTAAATTCACTTTATTCTATGAATGATAATAACGAACAAGCTGAGCCATTCAGTTTGTCACAAGGCGTTTTAAAAGCATTAGCTACCATTCCCCAAAATTTGCAGACCTTGTCTGATGCGGTCTTAGATCCGTTAGGGCTCACTACCGTTTCGCAAGATATTGATTCGTTAAAAGTTGATTTAGAGGTAGATTCGGCGACGATTTCACAAATTAAAATGGCTTTTGGTTCGCCTTCTGCCGCTATGAGCTATTTGATCTTTATTTTACTTTATACGCCTTGTGCCGCAGCGTTAGGGGCTGTATATCGTGAGGCTGGTTCAAAATGGATGATATTTGTGGCAATTTGGACTTTTACTATTGCGTGGCTAGCAGCAACAATTTATTACCAATGTACTTTGCTTGGGCATTCGGCTGTAGCTACTTGGTGGATCTTAGGATGCTGTATTTTTATTGTTGTGGCTTTGCTGTTTATGCGTTTTTTAGGTCGATATTCAACTTTAAATCAATAAGTTGAACTCAGTTTATGAAATCGTTAAAAATTATTGTATTGTCATTAAATAAATGGCTGGTTAATTTGTAAAAATAATAATAGAGGAGCGATTTGCAGGGCTCGCCCTGCAAATCATATTAATGTTATGTTAATGACGTCAATTCGTGATTATGTGCAATTAAAAGGCCGTGCATCATTGCAAGATATTGCAAGGCACTTTCGTTTACCTGAAAGTGCCACCGAGCAGATGTTACGGTTTTGGATAAAAAAAGGAATGATTAAATTGATAGCGCAAAATCAATCACTTCCTTGTCAAGCAGATAAATGCCATTCTTGCTCAAGTTGTAATTTAACAAATCATATTGAATATGCTTGGGGGTAATCAAATGCATTTGTTAGATTTGTCTGACTATTTTAGTATTCATTAGTTTTTATTTTTGTTGGTAGATTAATATAAATTAATAGAGATTTGATTTTGTGATTTAGTTCTCATAATTGAAATTATTTGTACGGTAAAAATAGCAAATATAACTAATCAAAATAAGTGAATTTATCTTGGTAAAGCTTGATAATAACGTCTTATTTGCAGTTTGAGATGTTTGTTTTTGCCAACAATATAATGAAATCATCGGCCGATGACAAAGTCGTTTTATTATCGAATAAATGTTATTATACTTTCATTATAGTAAAGCGCTGTATGAGGATAAAAAATATGAATCAATTAGATGAATTTAAAAAACTAACAGTAGTTGTAGCCGATACAGGTGATATCGATTCGATTAAACAATTTTCGCCTGAAGATGCAACAACTAATCCCTCTCTTGTTTTAAAGGCGGCACAGCTTCCTCAATATCGGTATTTGATTGATTCTGCGATTGAAACAGCTAAAAAATTAGGTGGTAGCAAAGAACAGCAATTGATTAATGCTTGCGATCAAGTGGCAGTCAATATCGGTGCTGAAATTTTAAAATCAGTGCCAGGACGCATTTCGACCGAAGTCGATGCTCGTTTGTCTTTTGATAAACAAGCGTGTATTGAAAAAGCTCGTAAAATCATTGCGCTTTATAAAGAAAAGGGCATTGATAAGTCACGCATTTTAATTAAAATTGCATCAACGTGGGAAGGTATTAAAGCGGCTGAAGTGCTCGAAAAAGAAGGCATCAACTGTAATCTAACTTTATTGTTTTCATTTGCACAGGCACGAGCTTGTGCTGAAGTAAATGTCTTTTTAATTTCGCCTTTTGTTGGGCGTATTTATGATTGGTATCAAGCTAAAAAACCTATTGATCCTTACAATGCGGATGAAGATCCAGGCGTTATTTCTGTTCGTAATATCTTTAATTACTATAAACAGCATGGTTATAAAACCATTGTAATGGGTGCGAGCTTCCGTAAAGTCGATCAGATTTTAGCGTTAGCTGGTTGTGATAGATTGACTATTGCACCTAACTTACTTGCTGAAATGCAACAATCAAATGCCACTGTTGTTCAAAAACTTAATCCAAATCAACCTGTAGTTGCTCGACCAGAGCCAATGACTGAAGCCGAATTTAGATGGCAACATAATAGCGATGCTATGGCAGTTGAAAAGCTAGCCGAAGGAATCCGTGCTTTTGCCATAGACCAAGGCAAATTAGAAGATATGATTGGGGCATTATTATAATCATTTTGAGCACTAGGGGAGTTAACTCCCCATCTTTACCATTATTTTGTTTTGTTAATTTGACTAACGATTTCGCAAGTAATTTTACCTTGCATGTATTAACAATTTTTAACTCAAAAATTTTTTTGGAGATTACAACATGAATGCAACCTCACTATCTCAGCGCGAACTGGCGAATGCGATAAGGGCATTAAGCATGGATGGCGTGCAAAAAGCAAAATCAGGCCATCCTGGAGCACCTATGGGTATGGCGGATATGGCTGAAGTCCTTTGGCGTGGTTTTTTAAAGCATAATCCAACTAATCCAAAATGGGCTGATCGCGATCGTTTTGTTTTATCAAATGGTCATGCGTCTATGTTGATCTACAGTTTATTGCATCTAACAGGTTATGCGGTGACAATTGATGATCTTAAAAATTTTCGTCAGTTGCATTCAAAAACAGCAGGTCACCCTGAATATGGTTATGTGCCTGGAGTTGAAACGACCACAGGTCCACTAGGGCAAGGTATTGCTAATGCCGTTGGTATGGCTATTGCCGAAAGAACCTTAGCTGCGCAATTTAATAAGCCTGCTCACACTATTGTTGATCACCATACTTATGTGTTTATGGGCGATGGTTGTATGATGGAAGGTATTTCGCATGAAGTATGTTCGTTGGCTGGTACTCTTAAATTAGGGAAACTCATTGCATTTTACGATGATAATGGCATTTCAATTGATGGAGAAGTTGAAGGCTGGTTTACTGATGATACAGCTAAACGTTTTGAGGCTTATGGTTGGCATGTGATTAGAGGTATAGATGGTCATGATGCCAAAGCGCTAAAACAAGCCATTGAGCAAGCGCAAGCAGTAACTGATAAACCGTCATTATTAATGTGTAAAACCGTTATCGGATTTGGTTCGCCAAATAAAGCGGGTAGTCATGAAAGCCATGGTGCGCCATTAGGTGATGCCGAAATTGAAGCAACACGTGAAGCACTTGGCTGGGATTTCCCTGCTTTTGAAATTCCTAAAGCTTATTATGATGCTTGGGATGCTAAAGATAAAGGTAAGCAGTGTGAAGATGAATGGAATGCCCGTTTTGATGCGTATGCAAAAGCTTATCCTGAATTAGCCAAAGAATTTACACGCCGTGTTAATGGTGATTTGCCTGAAAATTGGTTACAAATTGCTAACGATGTGGTGAATAAATTACAAGCTAACCCTGCAACGATTGCAACACGTAAAGCATCGCAAAATGCCATTGAAGCCTTTGCACCTGCTTTACCTGAGTTTTTAGGTGGTTCGGCTGATTTGGCGCCAAGTAACTTAACTATGTGGTCAGGATCAAAAGAAATTTTAGCTAATCCTAGTGGTAATTATATCCATTATGGTGTGCGCGAGTTTGGTATGTCCGCTATCATGAATGGTATTGCATTGCATGGCGGGTTTATTCCATATGGTGCGACTTTCTTAATGTTTATGGAATATGCACGTAATGCGATTCGTATGGCCGCGCTAATGAAAATTCGGTCATTATTTGTTTATACTCATGATTCAATTGGTTTGGGTGAAGACGGACCAACGCATCAACCTGTTGAACAAATGGCTAGCTTACGTATTACGCCAAATGTTAGCACATGGCGCCCGTGTGACCAAGTAGAGTCAGCGATTGCATGGCAATATGGTATTGAGCGCAAAGAAGGACCAACAGCATTAATCTTTTCAAGACAAAACCTAAAACAGCAAGAGCGTACAGCTGAACAACTAGCTAATGTTTATCGTGGTGGTTATATCCTAAATGATTGCACGGGCGTACCAGAATTGATTATTATTGCTACTGGTTCGGAAGTAGAGCTTGCTGTTGAAGCGTATCAACAACTGACCCAAGCAGGAAAGAGAGTACGTGTGGTATCAATGCCATCAACTGACGCATTTGATAAACAAGATAGTGCTTATAAAGAGTCAGTACTGCCATCATCAGTGACAGCTCGTCTTGCTATTGAAGCGGGTATTAGTGATTTTTGGTATAAATACGTTGGGTTAAATGGCAAAGTTATTGGCATGACAACTTTTGGTGAATCAGGACCGGCTGATCAACTGTTTAAAGAATTTGGCTTTACTGTTGAAAACGTACTTACACAAGCAAAAAGTTTGCTGAAATAGGTAACAACTAGCACTCTCAGTAATGCACTAAAAAACGCCATCATTTAGATTTGTTGATGGCGTATTTAAAACTAGTATCAATTAAAAGGATTTGGGTCTTCTTTTAATTGATCAAACTGAAATAGTTTATTGGTTTTCCAGTCTTTTATTTGTATTTGCGTTTGTTCTGGTATGTCTGTTAATTTATTTAGCATATAATCATGTCGTACATCTAATTTAATTCCCAACCAGTTGCTTAATAAATAAACAAGTTGTAATCCAGATATTTGTTTATTAATTTTTTGTTGAGATTTGTTATCTGAATCAAAAAAGATAAAAGGAATTCGATAGCTATCTTTATATTCGGCATTGTGTCTTAAGTCATTATATTGGTCGGTATGAGCAAGCCCATGATCTGCAAAGTAAACAACAGAATAATCTTGATTATGTTTTTTTAACATATCAATAGTTTGAGCAATAAGGTCATCTGTTTCTTTGATACTACTTGCATAACAAGAAAGATTTTTATTATTAAGATTAAACTGTACATCAAATTCTAATCGTTTACAAAAGTGAGGATGCGAACCTATAAGATGCATAATAATAAGTTTTGGTTTATTTCCTTCTTTTAGTAAAATATTATTTAATTCTGGTAATAATAATGTGTCATATTTCCCTCTTGATGATTTGCCATTATACTCGCCTTTCTTAGTATAAAAAGCATGCTGAGTATACGAGGCAATTCTTGGTACTGTAATCTCAATTTTTCCTAATTTTCCTTGATTTGATAGCCAATAAGTTTCAAATTTTGCATCATTAGCAATACTAACAATATTATTATTTAATTGTGCATGAACTTCTTTGCCATTTGGAAAAACAGATTGACTAATTATATGCGGAATGGATGATTGAGTATTTGGCGCTGGTGCAATAAGTCCATCCCAAATAATGCTGGCATGATTTCGAGCAAATGGTGTATTGTCATATTTAAATCCATAAGCACTCCTATAGTCCTTTCGAACGCTTTCGCCAATAATAATATAGGTTTTATGCTTTGGATTAACCGATATAATTGGTATGCTATTGGTTTGTTCGATCTGTTTAATTTGCTGTTGTTTTTCTGTTAAATATAGTTTTCCGCTTTCATAGAATGCAATACAAAATTCTAAAATAGGATATTTAGTATTGCTAAAAATAGAGTAAATTGTTGAATTGAAAGTATCGGGATGATATTTAATAGTTACTTTTATTGGTTTATGGAAGCATAGCACTAATATGAAAATAATCAAATAGCGATTATTTACTTTTGGAAACGGAAATTTTTTAAATAAGAAAATAAAAAATAGTATCAAGATTGTAGGAATAAAATAAAAATAAATAGGTAGTTGTGAACAAAATTCTGATATTTCATCAAAGTCTGTTTCTGCGATAGAGCTAATTACGGCAACGTTCGGCGGGCCATAATAAAATCCTACAGGTAGATAAAGAGCAGCTACCACAAACCAAATGCAAAAAAATGCGAAAAAAAGTAAGTCTAGCTAAAAATATCAGAGAAAAATATGTTAGAAATATACGATCAAAACGTTGCGGAAGTCCTAACAAATAAACAAGCAGAATGGAAAGACAAAGGCACATTCCATGTGAAAATAAGGTTTCTTTTTTTATCACTATTGTAATTGTATTAATTATTGGTAATTTTTGAGTCTGGTAATTATATATTTATTAGTTTGTTAAGCAATACATGATGTATAACTCACTCGCATTATTTACAGTATTAAGAAAAATTATTGTAATAAATATGTATAAAAAAAATATTAATTGCTTGTTATTGAGAAACGGTTTAGCGTTTATACAATAAAACAAAAATCACAGTCACTAACTTAGCATTGATATTTAATGTCAGTTGTCCCACTATTTATAAAGCATTAAAACTCTACCGTCACAAGCTTTTTAAATACAATTAGGTTCAAGTGAACGTTATAAAATAACAAAATATGGGCTTAAAAGGCAGGTTAAAGTTGAGAAAACGATAACAGATCGTCTAAATTCGGCTCAGCACCTTTTTACAGTATGATGTGTTACCACAAATGTCTTATACCATTAACGATATTTGCTCAGTTAACGGCACCGAATACAAAGGAACTATTGAGCATGATTTTGTTAAGTTTTGCCAAGACAATAAAATCAATCAAAAGTTAACTAAAATTGTCCATCCTCAACTAATGGTAAAGCTGAGCGAGTGATAAGTTTATTAATGGAAATTTGGTATGAACAATAAGTATTGGCCGATGTAATTGCCAACAAGCCAAATTTTGTCATTTTATTAACTTTTACAATACATTTAAACTACATAAAGGCTTAAATGGTGCTACACCTTATGAGATGCTTGAATTTTATTTTAACAAAAATGTGTAAACAACCAGAGGAGATCCTACAACCATTAAATGATATCGATTTCTAAATATTTTTTACAACTATCGCACAATAAATTTATATAAACTTTTTTCATTAAATTAAAGTATTCGACATTTCTTTTAAAAATATATTTGAATATGAGCTTAAGTTATCTTGGTTTTCCCCAAATGGATGCCTTTTTCCTAATTTAATTAACCAACGACTAAATTGATTTAAATAGGCTTTATTATCAGCATTAACTTCAAATATTGCTGAATCACAATAAGATTCGACTAGTAAATCTAGCAATTGTAAAAAATCCTCATCATTTTTTAATATTTCTTCAGTTTTTAGTAGTTGAAGAGAATTCATCAAATTTATTATTTCAGGTAACGTTAAAATAGTTGGACCATTTCTTATATTAGTCAATATTTCTTGAATCATTTTTATTTACCTAAAATTAACATGCAGAATTTATTAAAATATATAATAACTCATGCTTACTGTTTTAAATTCACATTTTCAGCGAGTTGTGTAGAAACTTTTATCAGAAAACACGAGATGGATGATAACAGGTAATCATTACCTATTTGCCCAAATAGGTGCTTAAATATGAAGTGATTACGTTCTTTCGCATTTGAGCGCCCGCAGTGATCATTATATTATTGTGCTTATTCTTAATCCTTGAGCACTTAATCCCTAAGCGATAGCTAAAACTATGGGGCTAATTAAGGCTAATTGCCCAAAAAGATAGCTGATGCAAGGTGGCTCTGTAAGATTGACGTTGGTGATGATCAAGCTCTTTAATGAGTAAAAAACCACAAAAGCGCTTCTATAAAAGCAAAAAACGAATTTATATTGAAACACGACCTACCTGAAAGTTTTTGATAAAATTCCTAATTGCAATTAATACAAATTCATTACTTTTTCTACATACTTAATAATGCATTATTTTTAATTAATCTTTCTTAAATACTAAGGCGTTATTTAGTAATTCTAGCACGAGGTTAAGCGTGTCCTGTAGAATTTGTTGATGCATGTTTTGCTTATTTTTGTATACCACACTAATATTGGCAAGCCCTTCAAGTATTACCATTAGTTTATTTGTTAAAGATGCCTTATTGGGGTAATTTTCAAGCTTATAAAAAATAAGATTTCGAATAAATTCTTTATGCTCTACTACAATATCAGATATGCATGATGAATCTTCTGGTATTTCTTCCATTGCACGGATAAACAAGCAGCCGTTAAAATTTTCTTCGCAATACCACTTTTCATGCCATTCAAAAATCTTCATAATAGCTTCTGTTCCATTAAGGTTTAAGATAGCTTCGTTAAGTTTTGCTTTAAACCTCAAATCTCTTTGCTTTAATACTTCAAGTATCAATTTATCTTTACTGCCAAAATTATTGTATAAGGTTGTTTTAGAGCATCCTGATTTATCTCTTATCTCATCGACGCCAGCATTAGCAAAACCACTTCGATAAAACAGCGCTTCAGCTGTTTCCATTATTCGTTTGTATGTTTTTTTCAAAATAAATTACCTGAAATAAATTATCTGTACTACTATTAATTTTGTACAGATCGGTACAGTTTTATTTAATCATTATTATAACCAAACAGGACAATAGCGAATGAAATTCTTTTTTTTCGATGGCGAAAAACTACCAAGTAGACCCAAATTACTGGACTTAACACAGGGGTTGTTAGGTGGCTTTTTGGCAATTTTAACATTAGTATATTTGACAATATACTCTGGTAGCTATTTTATAATGGTCCCGTTTGGCGCTTCTTGTGTAATTTTATTTGCAGTTTCTCAATCTCCTTTGGCGCAGCCTAGAAATGTGATCTTTGGGCATCTTATCTCAGCGTTTATTGGGTTGCTATTTTTAAAGTTGCTTGGTGATTCAGTATTCGTTATCGCTTTCGCTGTGGGATGTGCTACTGCTACCATGCAGTTTTTGCGATGCGTGCATCCGCCAGCAGGCGCTAATCCGCTAGTTATATTGTTAACAGCAAATCAAGTTAATTATAATTTTAGTTTTTTGCTGTTTCCTGTGTTATCAGGCTCTATCGCATTAGTTATCATTGCGTACATTGTCAATAATCTTATCGGAAAAAGCAAGTGGCCAATCTATTGGTTTGCGCTCTTTCGTAATAAAAAATTATAGCTAAATTTCCAATAAAAACGCGATTAATATTATTTTTATTGGAAATAATATAATTGTTTTTTCTCAAACCTGCTTGCAAATGGATGCAAAGATTTACCGTTAATATTGCACTTAATTTAATGGTTAAGATTCTAGAGGAAGGTAATATGATAGTCGTTGTTGCTTTAGTGCATTGAGTAATAATCTAAAGCAATTTCGAGTTGGTTTTATGCCATCATTAATGGTATTTTATCACCACAATCATTATTGTTTTTCATTGTTGTAATTTTTAACTAAAATTGCATAATAGAAATAAGTTATCACAATCAAAGCAATAATCTTATAAATTATTTAAATTTTAGAGTACAATAATAGTTACTTATCTTAATGATCATGTCTTATTTTGGTTTTTGCTCATAAAATAAATGTGAGTTGATTGTCAATTACACAAAAGTTACACCGATTTTTATATAAATTGTTACCTGTTCCAATTTGGAAGTTTGTTCAATTCTGTATTTGGAACTGTAGTTCAACATATCATGTTAGCTGGGAGAAAGGAAATGTATTTATTAGAAATGGCACCAAAATTTTTGTTAGCACTAGTTATTTTACTTATTTACGTCAAGTTATCAGGTAAAAGTCAAATTGCACCAATGTCACAGCTTGATCAGGTCGGTAGTATGGTTATTGGTGCGCTGGTTGGGGGTGCGTTACTTAGCCCAACAGTATCGCCTTGGGAAGCTGCTGGGTTAGTGGCGATTTGGGCGGGTCTACTTGTTTTAATTCGTTTTATCAAATCTAAAAACTCACGCCTACGTGATGCCATAGATGGTGAACCGATACAATTAGTGAAAAGTGGCTATTTAATTACGGATAATTTTATAAAAGCGAACTTACCGGTAAGAGATTTTGAAACTTTAGTGAATATACAAGGTATAGCTTCATTTGATGAATTAAAAGAAGTTTGGTATGAACTCAATGGTTCTTTAACCATTATCAAAAAAGGCGATAAAGATATCGCTGTACTCATTATAGAAAATGGTGCAATTAGTCAGGATAATCTTAAGCAGCTTAACAAAGATGAAGATTGGGTTAAACGCGAGATCACCAAACAAGGTTACGAAAAAATAGAAGATATTTTTTGCGCTGAATGGTTTGATAATAATTTGATTATTTATCCTTATGATGCAATTCGTGAAGGTAAAAAATAATTATTTTTTAGGGTGGATTGAGGTCCACCCATTTTCAACTCAATTAATTTATATCCGCGAAATAATTAACGCAGTTGGCTATCTTTACTGCCACGGCGATTATATAGGCTCGATGCTTTAGTTAATTGTTTATCGATTTCTTGTTGGCAAGACAAACAATATTGTACGCCGGGTAATGCTATTTTTCTGGCATCAGCGATAGGGTCGCCACACTCAATGCAAAAGTGAGCGCTAATTGTACCGTAATTGAGTTGTCGCCTTGCGTTTTCTATAGCATCGGCAATAGTACCTTCGATTTGTTGGTTAACAGCATCGTCAGATGCCCATCCACTTGCCATAAAAGGAGCCTCCTATAACTGAAATAGTAGGGTAATGATATGGTGTTTTTTTGGACTGTTTCAAGTAATTTAGGGCGTTAATCATCCAAAATTATGTTATTGACTACAGCGGTGCGCATATTTAATTTAACATTATCAAAATGTGGAGGTTTTTATGCAACAATATGAACAAGCAACATTTGCTGGTGGTTGTTTTTGGTGTATGGTAAAACCCTTTGATAAGTATGAGGGCGTGATCAATGTTGTATCGGGTTATACAGGTGGACATGTAATTAATCCAACCTATCAACAAGTCTGTTCAGGCACAACAGGGCATACTGAAGCCGTGCAAATTACGTTTGAACCGAAAGTCATCAGCTATAAAAAATTGCTAGAAATTTTTTGGCAACAAATTGATCCCACTGATTCTCAGGGGCAATTTGCCGATCGGGGCGATTCTTATCGTCCTGTAATTTTTTATCATAATGAATATCAACATAAACAAGCGCTGGCCTCTAAACAAGCATTACAAGCCAGCGGGAAGTTTGATAAACCAATTGGTGTTGCCATCGAGCCTGCTGTGAGTTTTTATGTCGCTGAAGACTATCACCAAAATTATTACACTAAACAACCGCAACGCTATAACCAATACTATCAACTATCAGGGCGCTCTCATTTTTTGGTTCAACATTGGCAAAAACACAAATAAGAGGATGAGTTAATAATGCAAAATTATCCGCACTATGATAGTAAACAAAAATGGATTCATTGGTTAACTTTTACCTTGATTTTGCTCGCGTTTTTAGTGGTTATGTTTAAGGCGGTATTGTCAAACTATTTGGGGGGTATGCCGGTTATTTACTTATTACATAAATCTTTGGGTGCATTGATTTTTGTATTAACGTTGTGGCGATTTGTGTTAATAAAGCACGGAGGCGTACCAGATGTCTTACCCAAAGATCATAAATTACAGCGGGTCTTGTCAAAATCAACGCAAGGGTTTATCTACATTTTATTGATTATTGTGCCGCTCTCTGGTTGCTTGATGAGTCGTCATCCACTGAATTTTTTTGGTATCGTCTCTATACCTGTTGTTGATTTGCCAAATCAGGCTTATCAAATATTTCATAGCGTTCATCAAGCCAGTTCATATTTACTTGGTATTTTACTTATCATACATATAGCTGGTGCTTTATATCATTATTTTGTAATTAAAGATAAAGTATTGCAATCGATGTTAAACTGATGTTAACCGACATTAATTAAAACAAGTAACTTTAAACTACAAGAAGGTGATTTATGAATAAAACCATGAAAGAAAAAGCGCTATCCATATTAACACCTATGCAATATTATGTTACCCAACAAAATGGTACAGAGCCACCGTTTGATAATGAATTTAATGCCAATCATCGTGAAGGATTATATGTCGATATAGTATCTGGTGAACCATTATTTACCTCGTTAGATAAATTTGATTCAGGGTGTGGCTGGCCTAGTTTTGCTAAGCCAATAAATAAGAGTAGTATTATTGAAAAAAAAGATACCAGTTTTGCTATGCGTCGCACCGAAGTGCGATCAGCGAATGCCGACTCTCATCTTGGACATGTTTTTACTGATGGTCCAAAAGAGCTGGGTGGGTTACGCTACTGTATTAATTCGGCTGCTTTACGATTTATACCTAAAGATGAATTAGAATATGCTGGTTATGGGCAGTACATAAAGCTATTTGATAAATAATAAATAACAGTCGATAAAATAGAACTTATAAAATAAAAATCCTATCATCTAACAAGATGATAGGGTTGATAAAATCTTAGCAAGCTTAGTTGTTTCGTTTAAATAAAATATAACTAATTAACAAAAATACAACACTGGTTATCAACGATCCAACGATGGGATAAATTCCAATAACAATACTCACTTGCGCAAATAAATTATCAGCAATATAAAATAAGAAACCGAAGCTAATACCAATTACTATACGAATGCCCATCGATACGCTACGTAATGGACCAAAAATAAATGACAAAGCGAGCAACATCATCACAGCAACCGAAACGGGTTTGATAATCTTCTTCCAAAATAGCAAATCATAATACTTGGTATCTTGTCCTGAGCTTTTAAGAAATTGCGAATATTGATAAAGTCCAGAAGCTGACAATGAGTCAGGATCAAATGCTACAATACTTAATTTATCTGGGGTAATGTTTGTTTTCCAAGGGATGGATACCATATTGACTCCTACCACTTTGTTGAGCGCTGTTAGATCATTTTTTTCTACTTGTGATAAAGTCCAACTGTCATTTTCATATACTCCATAAGCAGCATGGGTAATGGATAGCAACTTATTTTGATCAACGGAATAAATATAAACATTAGATATTGAATTATCGTTATTCACCTGCCCAATAAACACATAATCATTACCGTCTTTAGCCCAAATGCTGCCTTGCTGTGCCATTAAGGTATTACCATAAAGCTTTTCAGAGCGCATATTGCGTGCAGTCTGTTCGCTAATAGGAGCAATCCATTCTCCAACTGCCATTGTAATTAATACGAGCGGTAATGCTGTTTTCATAACCGCAAGGGCAATTTTGAAACGACTAAAGCCTGACGTTTCCATCACAATTAGTTCACTGCGTGATGCCAATAAGCCTAAACCAATTAAAGCCCCCAATAATGCTGCCATAGGAAAGAAAACTTCTAAGTCTTTTGGCGCCATTAAAAAGGTATAAACACCAACAGAAAACGCATCATAATCAACTTTTATTTTTCGAAGTTGATCTATAAAACGGATAATACCGGACAGACTAATCAGCAAAAAAAGGCTAACACCAATGGTACTTAAAATAGTTTTACCAATATAACGATCTAAAATCGAAAACACACTTTTCTCCTTAAGATGCCGAATATTTTAAGCGAAGTTTACGCATAAATAGATTATCCCAACAATTTAAAATGAGTGCCAATACAAAATATCCTAAATTCAGCGTATAAAACCACAATTCAGGATCTAATCTACCTTTCCCTGCGTTAGCCTTAATTGAACTCGCTGACAAAAAGTAAACCAAATAAAGCAGTAGCGCTGGAAAAACTTGAGCTAAGCGTCCTTGGCGTGGGTTAGATACGCTCAGCGGAATAACTAAAAATGCCATCAAAGGCACCGAAATAATCAATGTTATTCGCCAATAAAATTCTGCATTGGCTTTAGGGGTATTAAGGTTTGTAAGTTTAGACAATCCCAACTGTTGAACATTGGTTTTATCGACCTCTTCAGTAATATTGAGTTCTTTGGGTTTAATGATACCTAAATAATTATGAAAGTTTGAGATCCGAAAATCTTTTAATTGCGCTGTGCCTTCATAACGGTTGGCATTTTCAAGCTTAATGATTTGATTGCCTTCATCATCATGACCTGTTTTACCTTTATTGGCAAGAATGATAGATGGTCGTTGATTGGCTTTGGGATTGATTTGTGCAATAAATACGTTTTCTAGGTTATTATCATCAACATTACCAATATAAATCACTGAATTACCATCTGGCGTTTGTTGAAATTGACCCGCTAATAACCCCGCTAAACTCGGATTTATTTTCGCATTTGCAAGTAGCTGATCTTGTTTAATGTTAGACCAAGGGCCAAACCAAAGTGCATTCATCGCTGTCAATATACAGGTTAGAATACAGAGGAAAAGCACCACTTGATAAGTTAAGTTCTTTTTAATGCCACAAGCATACATAGCGACCATTTCACTGTCAGAATAAAGTCGTCCAAAGACCACAAGTACGCCTAAAAAAAGACTTAGCGGTAAAATAAGATCGGCCATATTTGACACCCCTAAAACTAATAATGGCATAATTAATTCTCGGGGGATCGAACCATCAATAGCGCTTGACAAAATTCTGATTAATTTTTGAGAAAAGAAAATAAGCAATAAAATAAATAAAATTGCTCCTTGGGTTTTCAATGTCTCTTTAACTAAATATCGACGAATTATCACAACTTACCTATACATGTTGGCATAAAATCTGACTATTATAATCTGATTTGAGCTCTTTTAGTTATCTTTTTGTTGCTATCCAATAATGAAGCGATAGAATATTCATTATCTTTATCAATTCATAAACGAGAAACACCATGGAATTTCAAATAAAAAACAGTGCTATTATCACCAAGCAAAAAACAGAGTGTTTAGTTATTTCAATAGCTTCAGGAAAAAATCAGTCCGATTTTGTTAAAGATATTGACAACTCAACCAATGGTTTAGTTAGCCAACTCATTAAATCGGGTGACATCAGCAGTGAATTGGGGAGAACTACGTTACTCTATGCCAACAGCAACAATTTAAAACGAAAACTGTTATTTGTCGGTTGTGATAAAGCCAAAAATTTTGATTTGTCACAAGCCAAAAAGGTGATTCAAGCAGTAATAAAAGAAGTCCTTGCCAAAAAAATCAAAAATATTGCATGGGATTTGTTAACAATTAATGAAGCCAATAATGCAAAAATCGCTAAACAATTACCGCAAATTGTTAGCGATATTACTTATCAATTTGATGAATTTAAAACGACTAAAACGCCTGTACCTAGTTTAACTAATGTGACATTATTCACTCACAACGAAAATGAGTTACCACAGTTAGCTAGTAATTTGTTACAAGGTCAAATTATTGCTGATGCGATAGCGACAACAAAAACCATTGCCAATATGCCATCAAACGTTTGTAACGCAAAATACTTAGCCGATCAAGGTAAACAGCTAGGCAAATTACACTCGCCATTAAAGGTCACTTGCCTTGGCGAAGATGAGTTGGCAAAATTAAACATGAATGCTTATTTAGCCGTCGGACGTGGTTCAGAAAATGAATCAATTATGACCATTATTGAATATGCAGGAGCAAAAGACAAACAAGCTAAACCGTATGTATTAGTCGGTAAAGGGCTTACTTTTGATTCTGGTGGCATATCTATCAAACCATCGGCAGGTATGGATGAAATGAAATATGATATGTGTGGTGCAGCGACGGTATATGGCGTTATGCAAGCTGTAGCCGAATTAAAATTACCAATTAATGTCATAGGTATTATGGCAGGTTGCGAAAATATGCCAGATGGCAACAGTTATCGGCCTGGTGATATATTAACGACAATGTCTGGTACCACTGTTGAAGTAATTAACACCGATGCTGAAGGTCGTTTAGTGTTATGTGATGTTTTAACTTATGTTGAACGTTATAATCCAAAAGCAGTTATTGATATTGCTACCTTAACGGGAGCTTGTATTGTTGCATTGGGGCATCACTATACAGGCGTAATGGGCAATAATGATCAATTGATAACACAACTTGTTTCCGCTTCTCAAAAAGCAGGTGACAAAGCATGGGCACTACCGATTGATAATGACTTCCAAGAACAAATTAAATCTACATGTGCCGATATTGTAAATGCAGGTGGTCGAGATGGGGGCACCATTACTGCTGCGTGCTTTTTATCACGCTTTACCGAAAAATATAAATGGGCGCATTTAGATATTGCCGGCACAGCATGGAGCTCAGGTGCAAAAAAAGGTGCAACAGGACGCCCTGTGGCGATGTTGATTCAATATTTACTAGACCAATAAATTGAGCGTTGATCTAATGAAAAAAGTCATCTTCTACTTACTTGAAAACCAAACACAAGCCGACGAATCGGGCATTTTGTTTTTTGAGAAGTTAGCATGTCAAAAAATTGTTGAAGCATGGCACGCGAATCAGCGTGTGCAAGTTGCTTGTCAAGATCAGGCTCAGGCCGAACGAATCGATGAATATCTTTGGCAACTCGAAACGGATAATTTTGTTCCTCATAATTTGGCTGGAGAAGGGATGAAAGGCGGATCGCCGGTTGAAATTAGTTGGCCGCAAAAACGTAGTAGCGCTAGTCGTCAGTTGCTGATTAATTTACAAGAGCAGTTTCCCGAATTTGCTAGTGTCTATCGTGATATTATCGATTTTGTGCCAACTGATGAGCGACTAAAGTCGCTCGCAAGGGTTAGGTATAAGCTATATAAAGAGGCTGGTTTTAATCTTAAAACGATTCCGATAATTTGTGCCTAAAAAAGTATCTTATTAATTTATTTTTGTTTTTTTGTGCTTAATAAAAAATTCAATAAAATCAATAGCTTTTCTGACTGTTTTTTGATGGCGATTTACAAGATACCGAACAATCGACAATCGTTTTAAACTTGTTTTATCAATTCATTAAAATTAATCACCATAACGAATTTAAATCGTTTATAAAAAAGTTTTTTGCAAACCTCATCTGGTTTTTCTTTTGTTAAGCAAGATGACATGTTCTATCTTTTAGTGTCACGCCCATTTCAATACTTAATAATAACTACCAGCAACTGGTACAATGTTATATCGCTAGTTAACCTAAAAATAGATAAAACTCATCATTAATCTAAACGTCTCTTATGTTATAAAAGCAGGTATTATGCAAAGTTAGCATCGTTAACTGTTATTGATGCTATTTGTTTGAGGCCGAAAATATACTAGCAATTGAGAAAAATTCGCAAATTGAATAAAAATATTAGACGAAATGATTTTTACCGAAAATAATGACCACCGAAGTAAATAGTACTTGAAAATGAAAAAGAGCACGTTGTGCAACCATTTTTATTATTGCCCATTTAAAGACTATTTTGCCAGTTTATGGTATGATTAGCGCCAAATTCAGTGGCAATAATGCGTTATGGTGATTATGAGTTATCAAGTTCTGGCTCGCAAATGGCGACCAAAATCATTTTCCGAAGTTGTTGGGCAGCAACATGTCCTTAAAATTCTGTCTAATGCGCTTTCACTTGGACGCGTTCATCACGCTTATTTGTTTTCTGGTACTCGTGGTGTAGGTAAAACGTCGATTGCCCGTTTATTGGCTAAGGGTTTGAACTGCGAAACGGGTATAACAGCGGCCCCTTGTGGTGTATGTGATAATTGTCGTGATATTGAGCTAGGTCGATTTGTTGACCTTCTAGAAATTGATGCCGCATCACGTACTAAAGTTGAAGATACACGGGAAATACTTGATAATATCCAATATTTGCCAACAAAAGGTCGATTTAAAGTTTATTTGATTGACGAAGTGCATATGTTGTCGCGCAGTAGTTTTAATGCGCTACTAAAAACCTTAGAAGAGCCCCCTGAGCATGTTAAGTTTTTATTAGCGACCACCGATCCGCAAAAGTTACCCATTACGATATTATCACGCTGTTTACATTTACATTTAAATGTGCTTGATACGGCTTTAATTAGCCAGCAACTTGAGCATATTTTACAATTAGAACAAATCAGTAGTGATCCCAAAGCGATTGGTTTATTAGCAAAAGCTGCTAACGGCAGTATGCGTGATGCTTTGAGTTTGACTGATCAAGCCATTGCTCTTGGTAATGGTATCATTGATGTAAAATCAGTGGCAATAATGCTTGGCACACTTGATAAATCGATTCCATTTGCTCTTGTTGAGGCAATGCATAATGGTAATGGCAATGCCTTAATGCAACAGATTGAGGTGGCAGCTATGCAAGGTGCAAATTGGGATCATTTATTAGCCGAAACAATTACACTATTGCACCAAATTGCTTTATTGCAAGTTGTACCAACGGCACTTGGTGATTATACTGATAGTGAAGAGCGCATCCGTTTTTTAGCACAATCTATGGCGCCAAATGATGTACAACTTTTTTATCAAATTTTATTGATGGGGCGTAAAGAACTAAGTTTTGCACCTGATAAAAAAATTGGCGTGGAAATGAGCTTTTTACGTGCTTTAGCTTTTATACCAAAGTCGGTTGATGCTGTTACACCATCAGTAATGCTACGGTCTGCTAGCAATACGCAGCAACCAGAGTCAATCCAAGCACAACCTAAGACTAATCAACAATCGCAAACACAACAACCTAAAAATAATGTTGAGCAGGTTACACCTCAACAACGTTCGTCATACGCAGTAACAAGTTCGAGTTTACCACCAAAGTTACAAACCGAAGATCAAAAAACGAACGATTTAATGGCAGATGTTGTTCCTTTAAAAGCGGAACCAACGGCTGATACAAAACCGAAAACGGTTGATTTAGCGATTCCTGATGATACTCCGTCGATGACTAAAAGCATTTTAGAAATGCGCATGCAGCTAATCAAAGAGGAACAAAATTCAAAAAAGTCTGAATCGGTTGATGTAAATCAACCTAAAAAACGAGCAGTTAATAAATCACTGACGCGAATTAAACAGAATATTCAGCAACCAGTAAATGAGGTTAGCGCAGATCCCCATAATACTGATCACGATAATAGTAAAGAAGAAATCACCGCTGAAAATTATCAATGGCAAGCTAGTGGTTTAATTGCTATGAAGGAAGAATTGGTTATTGATACTAAGGCCTTTCGTGAATCGCTTAACGGCGACAAAACACCCGAAATGACCCAAAAACTGATTACAGAAATGGCACAAAAAAATGCTTGGTGTGCCGAAATTGAGCAATTGAATTTGCCACCGTTAATTAAACAAATTGTGGTTAATGCCGCTTTTCAACAAGTGGATGATAACACTATTGTGTTACGTGTGCGCTCGGCTGTTAAGCATTTAATTAATTCGGCAAATAACGTAGCTAAAGTGCAAAAGGCGCTTTGTGAACAGCGTAAGCAAGAACTTGATGTAAAAATCATTATTGATGACAATCAAGATTATAAAACGCCATTGGAAATGCGCGAAGCATTGTATCAACAAAAATTAGCAAAAGCTAAAATAATCATTGCTGAAGATCCCAAAGTGGCAACAATTTGCCGATATTTTGACGCTAAGATTGATGAGACAAGTATTCGTCCTGTATAATACAGCGATATTTTTTTAACGAGGAATAATTATGTTTTCAGGTGGAAAAGGTGGCTTGGGCAATTTAATGAAACAAGCCCAACAAATGCAAGCAAAAATGCAACAAGCGCAAGAAGAGATCGCCAAATTGGAAGTTACTGGCGAGTCTGGTGCTGGCTTAGTCAAAGTCACGATTAATGGTGCACACAGTTGTAAGCGTGTTGAAATTGATCCATCACTTATGGCTGATGATGATAAAGAGATGTTAGAAGATCTTATTGCTGCTGCTTATAATGATGCAGCGCGTCGTTTAGATACAGCACAGAAAGAACGTATGGCGCAAGTTACTGGTGGCATGCAATTACCGCCAGGTTTTAAAATGCCATTCTAAGATAACACATTAATTTTGCGATTTATGTTGCCGATATAGTCAATAAATGTCGGCAATATTATTTTTATTGCCTGTCTATTTATACAGTTTTTCTTTATTATTTTTTTGCTATCGGGTAAACTACGCTTAATTATTTGCTGATTTATTATGCTTTATTATTAAGGATATATTGTGATTGGTCGTTTACGAGGCACTATTATTGAAAAACAACCCCCAAAAGTACTGATTGAAGTTGGCGGTGTCGGTTATGATGTATTTATGCCGATGACCTGTTTTTATGAATTACCTGAAAATGGGCAAGAGGTTATTGTGTTAACCCATTTTTCGGTTCGTGAAGATGCCCAAGTATTGTATGGCTTCAATCAAGACCAAGAGCGCGAGCTATTTCGTGAACTAATAAAAGTCAATGGAGTAGGACCTAAATTAGCGTTAGCCATTTTATCAGGTATGTCCGCAGGGCAATTTATTAGCGCCGTTGAGCAAGGTGAAATTAAAACCTTAGTAAAATTACCCGGTGTAGGTAACAAAACAGCTGAACGGCTAATTGTGGAAATGAAAGATCGCATTAAACGTTTTGGAGAACAATCACCAAGCGCTAGCACCACTATTGAAACAAATAGTGTTCAAAAATCGGCTAATCAAATTGAAAGCGAAGCGGTTTCAGCTCTAATTGCACTTGGTTATAAACCACAAGAAGCCAGTCGTATCATTAATAAAGTCATTAACCCAGATATGGATTGTGAAACACTGATTCGTGAAGCCTTAAAATCGGCATTGTAAATAGGGATTTATTATGATTGAAGCGGATCGTTTGATCACCCCACAAGTACAAAAAGAAGAAGAATCGTTAGATCGTGCTATTCGCCCCAAATATTTGGACGAATACATCGGCCAACCACAAGTGCGCGAACAAATGAAGATTTTTATTCAAGCAGCTAAACAACGTAGTGATGCGCTCGATCATGTGCTTATATTTGGTCCGCCTGGGCTTGGTAAAACCACGTTAGCTAACATTGTAGCGAACGAAATGAATGTTAATTTACGTACTACATCTGGTCCTGTTTTAGAAAAAGCGGGCGATTTAGCCGCTATGCTAACCAATTTAGAGCCTAACGATGTATTGTTTATTGATGAAATTCATCGCCTATCACCTGTAGTTGAAGAAATTTTATACCCAGCGATGGAAGATTACCAACTAGATATTATGATTGGCGAAGGGCCTGCGGCACGTTCGATCAAAATTGATCTTCCTCCCTTTACATTAATTGGTGCAACAACGCGAGCTGGTTCGTTGACTTCGCCACTGAGAGATCGCTTTGGTATTGTACAACGTCTTGAATTTTATCGTGTTGAGGATTTGGAATATATTGTTAGTCGCAGTGCCAAATTTTTAGGCATGGATCTGTCAGATGAAGGGGCTCATTTGATTGCCAAACGTTCACGTGGCACTCCTCGAATTGCTAATCGCCTTTTGCGTCGTGTGCGCGATTATGCCGATGTAAAATCCAAAGGTGTTATCGACAAAAAAATCGCTACCCAAGCACTGGATATGCTTGATGTTGATAACGAAGGTTTTGATTATATGGATCGCAAATTGTTGCTTACAATTATCGAAAAATTTATGGGTGGGCCTGTTGGCTTAGATAATATTGCGGCGGCAATTGGCGAAGAGCGTGAAACGATCGAAGACGTGCTTGAACCGTTTTTAATCCAACAAGGTTATATCCAAAGAACCCCTCGTGGCAGAATTGCAACACCACATGCGTACCGCCATTTTGGCATTATTCAGGATAATTAGCCCAGTATGTCAATAAATGTATATTAGCAAAAAGCGCAATGATTTGATGATTTGCGCTTTTTATTACGAATATTTTATTGCGATTTCAGCTTAACCGAGTTCCTTTTCGGTAAAAATACCACTAAATAAGTCAGTACTTAAATAACGTTCGCCAGAAGAAGGCAAAATGACAACAATGGTTTTATGCGCATTTTCAGGTAATTTAGCTAAACGATCGGCTGCAAAAACCGCAGCACCAGACGATATGCCAGCTAAAATGCCTTCTTTTTCCATTAATATACGAGCGGTATCAATAGCATCTTCGTTAGAAACTTTTTCGACCAAATCGATTAAACTTAAATCTAGATTTTCAGGAATAAAACCAGCCCCAATACCCTGAATTTTATGCGGTCCTGGCTTGATTGATTCACCTGCTAGCGCCTGAGTAATTACGGGTGAATTAGTTGGCTCAACGGCGACTGCAGTAATATTTTTACCTTGCGTTTTTTTGATATAACGTGTTACACCAGTGAACGTACCACCAGTTCCAATGCCAGCAACAAACACATCGATTTGACCATCGGTATCATTCCAAATTTCAGGACCAGTGGTTTTTTCGTGAATTTCAGGGTTAGCAGGGTTACTAAATTGTTGAAGCATGATATTTTTTTGTGGATTACTGGCAACAATTTCTTCGGCTTTATCAATGGCACCTTTCATACCTTTTGATGCTTCAGTCAATACTAAGTTGGCACCTAAAGCTTTTAACAGCTTTCTGCGTTCAATACTCATGCTTTCAGGCATAGTTAATGTTAGCTTATAACCACGAGCTGCAGCGACAGCCGCAAGTGCAATACCCGTATTACCGCTGGTCGGCTCAATTAATTCAACATCTGAAGTTAATAAACCACGCTTTTCCGCATCCCAAATCATATTCGATGCAATACGACACTTCACGCTAAAACTTGGATTACGTGATTCGACTTTAGCTAAAATATTACCATGACCAAAGTGTTTTAAACGAACAAGTGGGGTATGACCAATAGTTTGTGAATTATCATCAAATATTTTGCTCATTATCATTTCCTTATTTAGTCACAGTTAGATAGGCGACAGCCATCTATCTGGTTACTTAATCATATTCGCTATTATAAATCTATCTTAAAAAGATGGTACTAATTAATTAGTATAATGATATTCATTTAAGCTATAAGCAGGAAAATGGCTTTTTATCAAAAAGCTAAAAGCATATTTTGGTGCGAATAAAGGTTTAATAAAATTTCGATATTAAAATAAAAGTTAAATAAAATCAATGGTTTTACGAATTGTTTTTAACTTGCCAACTTTAAAAAAACTAAGAAAAATTGAACAAGATTAATGGAAAAAAGGATATCAAAATGGAGTAAAGTGGTAGGGTATTTAACCTGAAAGCAAAACAGGTTGGAGTCATTTATAAAATGAAGCTATGACCTTATCTTTTTGGTACTAAAAGTGTGGATACACCAAGTTATCTAGCCTTTTAGGTATATAGCAGATAAGTTGGATGCATAATTTAGAACTTATCTATATTTTATTTAGTTGTGGTAGCCTTCGTTTGATTAGAATCAAAATCAGCCCAATATAAAGTAGGTCAGGTTGAGTTAGGGGATATTTACTCAAACGTAAAAAAAGTATTAGGAACAGTACGGGTTAATCAAATACCATTATCAGCTAAATAGAACTTGAAGCCTTGTTGATGCACTAGCAAAGCTTTTACTTTTAATACAATCGGTTTACCATGCCGTTTGCCTACAGCATTAGCTGCCTGTTCATCGAAAGATAAGTGAACATAATGGCGGTCACCTGCAATTAACCCTTGTTCTTTAATTGAATCAATAAAACGAGTTGCCGTTCCATGATACAAAAATTCTGGTGGGATTTGTTGTTGATATTTGATTTCAATCTGTTTAGTTGAATGCCCTTGTGTAGCACGAATTTTTAACCCATCTTCTGAAATTGTAAAACGTTTTTTATCACTTGTTTTAACAACTTCCTCAATTATATCTCTGGTAAGATATTCACCATGGTGATTAGCTTGCATAATTAGCGTTTCAATCTCAATCCACCCATTAGAATCTAAAGCTATACCTATAGCTTCGGGTTGATGTCTTAAAATGTAACTTAGAAATTTACTCGTTTTTTCTAGTTTTTTGTTCAGTTTTACCCCTTAACTTTCTAAATTAGCACTTGAGGATATTTTTTAATATTTTTATATCAACAAGATAAATTCAATAATGACTTACTTTATTCTATTTCAATTAGAACAAAACTCTAATTTATCTTTGCATCGCTTAAAATTTTTATTTGCTATTTTTACTCAGAGTTAATGCCTGTCGTTCCACCATTTATAAAGCATCAAAACTTTGTTGTCGCAAGTTTTTTTAAGTCATAATTAAGCGCAAATTAACGTTAAAACAATAAAATATGGGTTTAAAAGGTGGGTTAAAATTGAGAAAACGATAGAAGAGCGTCTGAAACAGCAAGCAAAGCGTTATAAAAAATTTAAATACCCCAAACTGAGTACATAACTCATGTAGAAAATTAAGTTGCTTATTTGTAATAGTTTTTATTTAATCTGATGGACACCCAATAAAAAAGGACAACTGTCAGATTAGGTTTGAGCTAGAACAAATTATAATCTTTCAATTTATCTTCATTTTATACTTTATAATGCTTATTTCTCCTGCCTAAAATATTACAAAAACAAACGCATTCTCCTTTTATTATTTATTCAAAAATATTCAGAAAATTCATTGATTTTATTAGTTTTTTTGCAATCTCGGTTCTGATAAGAATCAATCTCCCTTTAATAACGCTACAATTTGCTTAATATCACTAGGTGTTGTTTGACAACAACCACCAATTAATTTAGCCCCTAATTTTATCCAAGTCGGTAATTGATTACTAAATGTACAATTATGTTGATGGTTTTTATGCCATTGTTTGGTAGTTGGATCGTATTGTTCGCCTGAATTTGGGTAGACTATTAGCGGTTTGGTGGTGAGTTTATTTAGTACCTCTAATGTTGGGGTGACGTTTTCTAATGCAATACAGTTAATGCCAATACTGACAATTTGCTCGATATTGTTTAAGTAGTTGATAACTTGTGATAATGGTGTGCCATCACTAAGGTGCTTTGAATCTTTTAGCGTTAATGAAAACCAACATGCCATTGTCGGGAATTGTGCGATAAGCGTAGTTAATGCTTTGATTTCTGCAAATGAAGGTAGGGTTTCACAAGCAAGAATATCAACTCCCGCTTCAATCAATGCTTGAATTCTGTCTTGATGAAAAGCAATAAAAGCCTCTTTATCAAGATGATAATTGCCTGTGTATTCTGATCCATTGGCAAGATATGCGCCGTAAGGTCCCACTGATCCGGCTATTAGTAAGGGTTTGTTTTGTTTGGTATCAGTTAAATACTGTTGTTTGGCTTGTTTTGCAAGTTCAACGCTGGTTTTAATTAGTTTGATAGATTCATCAAACGCAATGCCTTTTTGGGAAAACCCTAATGGTGTAGCTTGATAGCTGGCGGTGATGGCGCAATCAGCACCAGCTTTAAAATAATCATAATGGACTTGGCGGATTAATTCTGGTTTTTCAATTAATATTTTTGCCGACCATAAACTATCGTTAAGATCGCATCCGCGGCGCTGTAGTTCGCTAGCCAGCGCGCCATCAATAATAATGTGTTTTTTTTGCTTTAAGAGCGAGTGAATTAAATTATTATTGGTCATATTTTGTCACTCGCTTTTGGTAGGTTTGGGTAAAGTGGTGGGCAATAAAGCAAACAATCACAAATGGAATACCACAATAAAGCGCTATGCGTTGTTGAGGATCGAAAGCTAAGCCAATGCAGGCAATCAAACATAAAATAAAACCTAAAATTGGCACAAGTGGATAAAATGGTGCTTTATATTTTAGTGTGTTTTGTTCGGTTGTAGATAATTGCTTTCTAAAAAAGTAATGTGAAGCGCAAATGCTTAACCAAACAGCAACAACGGCAAAGCCTGAAATAGCTGTTAATGCCACAAATACGGTATTAGGAGCGATAACGCTTGTGAGCAATGCAAGTAATCCGCCTAACATACTCATTGTGATAGCAAATGCGGGAATACCATCTTTGGTCAGTTTGCTAAAGCATTTGGGTAATGTTCCTTGATTGGATAGCGACCATAGCATACGTCCTGATGCATAAAGGCCTGAATTAGCAGCAGATAAAATTGCAGTTAAAATCACAAAGTTAAGCATATCAGCAGCATAAGGCAGGCCAATGTTTTCAAAAACAGTGACAAAAGGGCTTTTTATCACGCCTGCTTGTTCCATTGGTAAAAGAGCCGCAAGAACAAAAATTGTGCCAATAAAGAATATAATAAGCCTTAAAATAGTGGTTTTGATAGCTAATGGGATGATTTTTTCTGGTTGTTGGGTTTCACCTGCTGCAATGCCTATTAATTCAGTACCTGAAAAGGCAAAATTGACTGATACCATCGTCATAATAATCGGAGTGATGCCGTTAGGAAACCAACCATTATCGGTAATATTGTGCAAAAATGGGGCTGGCATGTTGTCTTTCATTGGGATAATGCCAAAAATGGCTGCTGCACCAGCAATAATAAAAATGACAATAGTAAGCACTTTGATAATTGAAAACCAAAATTCACTTTCAGCAAAAAATTGTGCAGTTATAATGTTTAATACAAAGATCACAATGCAAAATATTAAACACCAAATCCAGACTGAAACAGAAGGGAACCAGTATTGCATACATAAGCCTGCTGCAGTTAGGCTTGAGCCCAGTGCAACTGTCCAAGTTAGCCAATATAGCCACGCAACAGTATAACCTGTGCCAGGGCTAATAAAACGTGATGCATAAGTGTGAAAAGCGCCTGTTTCGGGCATGGCAACCGCTAGCTCTCCAAGGCATAACATAACTAAATAAACCACTAGTGCGCCAATTAAATAAGCAATAATTGTGCCGATAGCACCAGCGGTTGCAATAATATATCCAGTATTAAAGAATAAACCAGTACCAATCACACCACCGAGTGATAGCATAATTAAATGCCTAGTTTTCATGGTTCGTTTGAACTGGTTTTTATTTGATGCGTTGACCTGAGTGTTCATAAGAATGTTTTATTCGGTTAGTTTAAATTACATTCCGCCAATAAAACTGGCGGAATAATTAGGAAGTTAATTGAATTTATATTGATAATTTATTGAAGACTATTTAAAAATGCTTTTTTAGTCATTGTCTTATCATTTACCTTGACGTTGTCAAGGGCACGAGAATATTCAATGTCGGTGAATATACCTTGTTTACCGTCTTTACTGAAATTAACTATTGGTGAATTATATAAAAACATTTTGCTCATCATGACTAGATTCGAGCTTGCTTTATTAATTTGTTCTGGTGTGACGTTATCGGTATTTGGATGTTCTATTTGTGCTGAAATACGTCCTAATACATCAAATGGTGCGCTAAGCTGTAGTTTTAGGCGATCTATTTTATCAACATTATTATTATTATTTTCTAATGCATCTTTGCCTATATCTTTTACATCCATCACAAAATTAAAATTGATATCTCCAGCCGCGTTGTGCCAATTAAATTTGTTTAGTGAAAATTTTGTATGAACTGGGCGACTGCTATCAATAATTTCATCAAAGTCTTCAAGGCTAAATTGATCAGAAAATAGATCTTTATCGGCACCTTGGAAATTAAAGTCTAATGATACTTTTCCTAGATTTTGTTGTCCCCACAGAATTGAATCTATGCTACTAAATAATGAACCATCTACGGTATTAGCATTATTTAATGTGCTTTTTTGGTTTACAATCATGTTATTGATTACTACCGATTGAACTTTTGAAAATGAAGCGGTAGCAAAGGTGAATGCTAATTTATCGACGCTACTTTGTGTATCACCATTTTGGTTTTTGTAGTTAAAATTACCTTTTGATTGGAAATTATCAATATTAACCGTACTTTTTGTTATGCCATCTAGCGTGTATTTAGCATGTCCAATATTAAATTGGTATTCAAAGTCTTCTAGTGTATTAAGTGGTTTTAGCGATACATTAACATCTTTCAAACTATAATTGTTATCATCTGAAATGTAATCTAATTTATCCAATTGCACTTTAGCTTTCACGTCGGTAGCATCTGCATAGCTACTGAAGGTATAACTCCCGTTGCTCACATTGAGTATGCCATCATTGATGGAGGGTATTTCGCTTTGTGTGGCTTGAATTGCTTTATTGGCTAATTTTAGCGTGATATATTCGCCATAGCTTATTCCTATATGCCCAGCAATAAATGGTTGATTACCAGCAAGTTTCCAAAGTGTTGGATTGCTTTGTTCTGTCATTTCGTATTCTAGCCAAGCTTTTTGTGGGGCTAATGTCCCTTTAGCAAGCGCTGCAATAGGGAAAGGACCATGGTGGATGGTTATATCATCGTCAAATAAGGTTTTAGGCTTAGCATTTTCACCTAAAGTATTTTGAGGTGATACTGTTACAGTTAAATGTAATTTAGTTGAAAATATATTTTTTTCATAATTGCTTTTCATTACTGACACTGTAAAATCATCTTGAAATTCGTTAATTTTGGCTGTTATTTGTGCTAATTGATTATCGATATTATTTTCAATGATATTACCTGTTTGCCATGCCATGCCTACGTAGGCAACGCCTAATACAGCAACTATTCCTATTGCAAGTGTTGTTTTTTTCATTATGAGTCTCTTAGTTATTTTTGCTAGATTTAATATATTATTTTGATAATTTTAATCGATTTATACCTTATAGGCGATATTTTTTTAATATATTGAAAAATATTTATTTCTATATTTATTTCTATTTAGTTTACATGCCTTGTTTATATACGAATGTAAAGTGCCTAAATAGGCATGATTAAATTTGCATTTAAATATCGATACAATCAGTCAATGTAATCACGTTAGCAATTTAATTTATTCATTATTATTGTGTTTTAAAAAAATAAATTATAAAAAATTTTCAAAAAAATCTCTTTTATCTAATAGATGTCCATTTACGGTCACGTTCTGATCTCCTTTAGTGTATTTGATATCAGAATAATAACCTTCATTTTGATCTTTATTAAACGTAAACATTTTTGATTTACCAAATAGCTTTTTTGCATCCGTTTTTAATGTTGCAAAGGCGTTGGTTAGCTGTTCTTGGGTAACTTCGTTTGCATTGGGGGTTTTTATTTGCGCTAAATAATAGGCTAATACATTAAATGGCGCATCAATTTTTAACTTTAAACTATCAATGTTATCAATACCTAGCATGAGTTGTTGTAGTTCTGCCCATTCACCAGATATGTTACAGAAAAAATTCGCATTGATATCACCAGCTGGGTTTTTCCAATGTAGTTTATTTAATGCCAATTTGATGTTGGCTGGTGCTTGTTGGTTAACATCGGCTTCATAAAGGTCTATATCAAAATTGTTTAATATCATGGCAATATTAATACCTTGGTAGCTAAGATCTAAAGAACCATTACCTAAATGTTGTTGCCCAAACAATACTGATTGGGCATCTACTTTTAACCAACCATCTATCGTATTAGCCGTGCTTAAGGTATTTTCTTCTGCAATGGTGAGTTTTTCAATCATGATTGATGAGTCATTAAACTGGTTAATGTCAGGCTCAAATGTTATTTTATCTATTGTGACATGCGCATTAGAAGCTTGATATTTATTATTTAAACTCCCTTGGTATGTTAGGTGATCAAGTGTAAGGCGTGATGCTGAATATTCATCGATCAGAAAGGCTATTTTATTAGCGTTTATGGTGTAATTAATGCCTTTTTTTTCTGGGCTAGGCTCAGCTAATAAGTTGAATTTATTTAAAGTAATTGTTGGTTCTTTGGGATTGTCATAATAATTAAATTTATCAATATTGGCTTTGGCAACGATACTTGAAAAATCTTCATTGCTTTCAATTATAACATTGCCATCAGAAACATCTAAACCACCATGAATAAAATAATTAGCATCAAAATGTGAAGTGAATGCTGAATCAGTCAGTTTAAGCGCTTTATTAGTCAGTTTAATGGTGAGAAATTCGTGATAACTTATCCCCATATTGGCGGTGATAAACGATTGGTTACCCGCTAATTTCCAAAGCTCGGGCGCTGATTTTTCAGGCATTGCATAGTTGATCCATGCTATTTGTGGTGTAAATTTTCCTTCAGCTAGTGCCATCATAGGAAATGGCCCATGATGAATTGTAATTTCATCATTAAAAATAGTTGTTTCTGCTTGTTTTTTTTCTGCTTGCTTTTTGTCTTGTTCAAGTTGCAAATCGGTATCTTTGGGCACTAATTTAATGGTAAGGTGAAGTTGCGTTGAAAAAATAGCTTTTTGGTAATCGCTATATTCAATCACCACGTTAAACAAATTTTGATAATTATCAACTTGTTTTGTGATTTGTTGTATTTTATTGTCGATATTAGCTTCAATCATATTGCCAGTGTGCCAAGATGCGCCTATGTATCCTGAACCTAATACAGCAATAATTGCTATGGTAATAATGCTTTTTTTTATCATGATTTTCCGCTTATTTGGTTTAATTAATATTTGTTTTATTGAGCTGGTTCTTGATGCTCAGAAAACGCTTTTAATAAAGTTTTAATGTAGTCTATTCGTTCTGTTGATTGTAATTGTGAACGAAGTAATTTTAATCTATTGGCGCTTTCCAAACGGTAATTTTTCGGTTCTTTTTGAATTATTTCAATTAAATAATCAACCGATACCTTATTATTGCTACCAAATTCAATATAGCCACCTTTTTCACCAAATTCGATTTTTGTGATGCCTAATTGATTGGCGTGATAACGAATTTTGGTGGTTTCCAATAAAAATAGTACCGCATCGGGTAATTGACCAAAGCGATCTCGCATTTCGATTTGAATTTCTGTTAGCTCATCAAGGCTATTAATACTTGCAATACGTTTATAAAGCGATAATCGTGTATTTACATCAGGAATAAAATCATCAGGGATGAGTGTTGGTAAACGTAACTCGATTTCGGTTTGTTGGTTGTTGAGTAATGATTCAAGGGTTGGCTCTTTGCCTTCTTTGAGTGATTTAACGGCGTCTTCAAGCAATTCGATATAAAGATTAAAACCAATGGTTTCAATTTGTCCACTTTGATCGCTACCTAATAGTTCGCCTGCACCACGAATTTCAAGATCATGTGTCGCTAGGGCAAATCCTGCACCTAAATCTTCAAGCGAGGCAATGGCTTCAAGGCGCTTTTTAGCATCTTTGCTGAGCAATTTAGGGTGAGGTGTTAATAAGTATGCATAAGCTTGATGATAAGAACGACCAACACGCCCACGCAATTGGTGCAACTGAGCTAAACCAAATTTATCGGCTCGATCAATAATAATGGTATTAGCGTTAGGAATATCAATACCTGTTTCAACAATTGTTGTGCAAACTAGTACATTATAGCGTTGATGATGAAAGTCATTCATGACGCGCTCTAAGTCACGTTCATGCATTTGTCCATGACCAATGGTAATGCGTGCTTCGGGAACCAATTTTGCTAATTCTTCGCTGACTTTTTCGATATCTGATACATCATTATGTAAATAATAGATTTGACCGCCACGCAAAATCTCACGCAAAATGGCTTCTCTAATCACAAGATCATCATATTCTCGAACAAAGGTTTTTACCGCTAACCTGCGAGCTGGTGGTGTTGCAATAATAGAAAGATCTCGCATACCCGTCATTGCCATGTTGAGCGTTCTTGGAATTGGGGTGGCTGTTAGGGTTAAAATATCGATGTTTGCTCGCATTGCTTTGATGCGTTCTTTTTGACGTACGCCAAAACGATGTTCTTCATCAACAATTAATAAACCTAAATCTTTCCATTTAATATCTTCTTGTAATAATTTATGTGTACCAATGACGATATCAATTTTTCCCTCTCCAAGTGCTTCAATAATAGCTTTTTGCTGTTTGGCGGTCTTAAAGCGAGATAGGCTTTCGATGCGAATTGGCCAGTTGGCGAAACGATCGCAAAAGCTTTCATAGTGTTGTTCTGCAAGGAGTGTTGTGGGGACTAAAACAGCGGTTTGTTTATGATTAATTACCGCTAAAAAAGCAGCACGAATTGCTACTTCTGTTTTACCAAATCCAACATCACCACAGACTAATCTGTCCATGGCATAAGGCGAACACATATCGCCAATGACTGCACCAATAGCATTTTGTTGATCGTCGGTTTCTTGATAAGGGAATCCTTGGCAAAATAACTCATAGTGTTCTCGATCTTGTTTAAACTCGAAACCAGGTTTGCTTTCACGTTCAGCATAAATATCCAGTAGTTCAGCTGCGACATCTCGCACTTTTTCGGTCGCTTTTTGCCGTGCTTTACTCCATGTATCAGTGCCTAATTTATTTAGTGGAGCATTTTCTTCATCTCCACCAGAATAGCGACTAATTAAATTTAATGACGCAACAGGGACATAAAGTTTGGTATCGTTAGCATAGAGTAATATAAGATATTCGGCTGTAATGCCTCCTGTTTCTAATGTGGTGAGTCCTCCATATCGACCTACACCATGTTCCAAATGAACAACAGGTTTACCCGGTGTTAGCTCAGCTAAACTGCGAATAAGTGAGTCAGTATTAATGGCCTGCTTGTGTTCTTTTTTACGACGAATAATACGTCTGCCTAGTAGCTCATTTTCGGTAATAAATGCAAAATTATCTTGCTGATTAATAAAACCTTGTTCACTGGCACCAATCATTAGGTAAAAACGATTGTTGTTGCTTTGTTGCTCGTCAAGTTGATTGAGGGGCGTTGGGTGAATTCTAATTCGTCCTAAAATTTCTTGTAATGCTTCTTTACGTCCTTCTGATTCAACCGAAAATATGATTTTTCCTGTAAAATCTGCAATAAATTTTTCAAACTGTAAATAAGGATCTTTTTGCTGACTTTGAATGGCTATTTCTGGTAAAGCACAATAAGGTAGATTGATGTTTCTATTTGACTCAATAATTGGCTCGTGGGTTAAAACCATGCGTGGATATTGTTTGAAATAAGCAAATATTTCATCAGTTTTAGACCAGATCAAGTTAGGTTCTAAAAGCGGCCTCATTGGATCAACACCACGGCTATCAAAACGTTGACGAATATCATGCCAATATTTATTAGCGTATTGTTCAATATTTGCGGTATTGATGATGAGTGTCTTATCAAGAAAATAAGAACAAAGCGAAGTTAATGGCTCACTGAAAAACAGAGCTTGCCAATACTCAATACCTGTTGGCAAAATATTTTTACTCACTTGCTGGTAAATACTTTCTGGCTCTAATCTGACTTCAAATTTTTCGCGCCATTGGCTTCGAAATAGCTCAATAGCTGCTTTATCAAAGGGAAACTCATGAGCAGGTAGCAATTGGATTTGTTCTATTTCATCAAGTGTTCGTTGAGTTTCGGCATTAAAAGTGCGAATGCTGTCAATCTCATCATCAAAAAAATCAATTCGATAAGGGTGATTACTTCCCATCGGGTAGATATCAAATAGGGCACCGCGAGTGGCGTATTCACCATGTTCCATAACTTGGCTTACTGAACGATATCCTGCATTTTCAAGTTGTAAACGTAGGTTCTCTCGACTAATTTGTAAGCCTTGTTTCATTATAAACACATGCCCATCTAAATAGCTTTTAGGGCAGACTTTTTGCATTAATGTATTGATGGGTAAAATTAAAGCCCCTTTTTTTAGATGAGCTAAATGATACAAGCAAGACAAACGCTCAGAGATGATGTCTTGGTGTGGCGAAAAGCTATCATAAGGTAATGTTTCCCAATCTGGAAAAGAGATCGAGGGGAAAGTTGAGAACTGTTTTAGCTCTTCATCAATACGCGAGGCTTGTTGCATATCATCAGTAATAATCACAACTAAGCCATCATGCACATTCACGATTTGTGCACAAAGTTGTGATAAAGATGAGCCAACAAGTTGCCCAATGTGTTTTACTTCACCTGATTTTTTAGGTATTAACGTTGAAATATTTTGTGTTTTAGGCATGATGAGTTCGTTGAAATTGCTACAAGATTATAGGTTAGATTATAACGTAAGTACGTGGTTGTTTTCTATAACTGTTTAATCCTGTATGATAAGCACCTTGCATTTAATTCGTAAAACTTTGTCAAAAAGTTTCAGGTAATATATACGTTTATGTCAAAAATATTTCGCCCATTAGTGTTTTATATCGGTTTGCGTTATGTATATGGGCAAAAAACCGATGGTTTTGGTCGTTTTGTATCATGGTTATCAATGATTGGAATTATGCTGGGTTCTATTGGTCTAATCGTTGTACTATCTGTGATGAATGGATTAGAAGATCAAATGCAAAACAGTATTTTAAAGTTTTTTCCTCAAGCTCAAATTACCTCTAATCAAGGAAGAATTGATCTCAATGTCATTTTAAGTTCACCTTTTGAAAAGATTTCAGGTGTTAATCGCATTACGCCTTTAGTCACTAGTGATGTAGTATTACAAAGCGAACAAAGTATTACTGTCAGTACTTTAATGGGGATAAAACCGGAAGATGAAGACCCAATAAGTGATTATATTTACATGGGTTCAATTTCGGATCTACAAGCAGGACAATATAATGTTATTTTAGGGCAAACGCTTGCCAATCAGTTAGGTGTTACAATAGGTGATAAAATTCGATTAATGGTGACAGATGCAAGCCAAATAACTCCAGTTGGGCGCATTCCTTCGCAACGTTTGTTTAATGTGGTTGGACTGTTTTCAGTTAATCATGATATTAATCAATCTCTTATTTATGTTAATCAATCTGATGCAAGAAATTTGTTACGTTATCCTGCCAATATGATCACTAGCTGGCGCTTATTCTTAGACAAACCCCTTGATATTGCATCGGTCACTAATACCGCATTACCAGAAGGGTTAGTGTTTAATGATTGGCGTGCAAAACGCGGTGAATTATTTCAAGCCATTAAAATGGAAAAGAATGTCATGGGATTATTGATTAGTTTAATTGTTATTGTTGCAGCTTTTAATATTATTACTTCATTAAGTTTACTGGTAATGGAAAAGCAAGGTGAAGTGGCTATTTTGAAAACGCAAGGTCTATCGCGATTTAAAATTATGTTCATTTTTATTATTCAAGGTGCAAGCTCTGGCATAATTGGCACGCTCTTAGGGAGTGTTTTAGGATTGTTACTTGCAGTCAACTTAAATGAAATCATGCAAGCGTTGGGTTTATCTTTAGCGGGTATTTTGCTACCGTCGCTCGTTGAGCCATCGCAAATTATTTTAATTATTATTGGATTGCTTATGTTATCGTTAATTTCAACTATTTATCCTGCATACCGTGCAGCCAATATTCAACCTGCTGAGGCTTTACGTTATGAATAATTCTGAAAAATTACTATCAGCAAACAATCTTTATAAAACTTATAAAGAAGGCAAAATGGTAACGGAAGTTTTAAAAGATGTTTCATTTGATATTTACCCAAAGTCGTTACTCGCCATTATTGGTAGCTCAGGCTCAGGTAAAAGTACATTATTACATTTACTTGGTGGGCTTGATAAACCTACTTCAGGTGATATCATTTTTAAATCACAGCAGTTAAATCAATTATCTGAACAAGAAAAAGCGCGATTGCGCAATCAAGAAATTGGCTTTGTTTATCAATTCCATCATCTATTACCTGATTTTACGGCATTAGAAAATGTAGCTATGCCACTGTTAATTGGTGGTGTTTCGCCAAATGAAGCAAAACAACGTGCTAGGGCAATGTTAGAATCCGTTAACTTAGTAAAACGAACTAACCACCGTCCTTCTGAACTGTCTGGTGGTGAACGCCAACGTGTAGCAATAGGGCGAGCATTAATTAATAATCCCGCTTTAGTTATGGCTGATGAACCGACGGGTAATCTTGATAAATCAACGGCAGATTCTATCTTTGAACTATTGATTAAATTAAATCGTGAACATGGTACTGCATTTTTGGTTGTTACGCATGATCTAGAGTTAGCCAGTAAACTTGATAAACAGTTGGTGATGAGAGATGGCAAACTATCTGATAGCGTATCATCAGATAAAAAGCTAATGGATAACTAATATGAATTTATCTTTAATTACCGCCATCAAATTTCGAAAAGGGCGCCGTAAAAGTGGCATGGTGTCATTAATATCTATCATTTCAACATTAAGTATTGCTATTGGTATAGCGGCATTAATCATTGGGTTAAGTGCCATGAACGGCTTTGAACGAGAACTACATAACCGCGTATTATCTGTTGTGCCTCATGGCCAATTGTATCTTGATTCTGGCAATTTAGAGAATTGGCGCCATGTACAGCAAGAGCTTACAGAAAATAAAAATATTGTATCAGCCGTTCCATTTGTTAGTTTTACTGGGCTTATTGAAAACGGTAGTAAACTTGGTGCTGTTGAAGTACAAGGGCTTGATCCTGAGCAAGAACAGCAAATTAGTGCATTACCTAACTATGTGCTCAATCATAAATGGCAAGAATTTAAGGCAGATAATCAACAAGTTATTATTGGTTCTGGTTTAGCAAAATCTTTAGCGGTAAAAGAGGGGGCTTGGGTTTCTTTATTAATTCCTGTATCAGCAAGTGGATCAACTCAACTTAAACCGCCTAAGCGAGTTCGCTTACAGGTTATTGGTATTTTGGATTTAAGTGGTAGTTTAAGTAATAACGTTGCTCTATTGCCTTTAGTTGATGCGCAAAAACTACTCAATATAGGTGACAGTGTCACTGGGATAATGATTAATGTCAATGATGTATACCGAGCTAATCAAATTATAGGCCAAGCTGCATTGAGCTTAGATGACACCTTATCATTTAATAGCTGGGAAAATTCATTTGGTTTTATGTATCGCGATATTCAAATGATACGACAAATTATGTATCTGGCAATGATTGTGGTCATTGGTGTTGCTTGTTTTAATATTGTATCAACGTTAGTTATTGCTGTTAAAGACAAACAACGTGACATCGCCATATTGAAAACACTAGGTGCAACTAATCGATTAATCAAACATATTTTTATTTGGTATGGGGTAATTTCTGGATTAATTGGTAGTTTAATTGGTGTTATTTTAGGTGTGATATTGTCATGGCAACTTTCCAACATTATGGGGTTCCTTGAATCATTAATGGGGCATAAAATTTTAAACAGTAATATCTATTTTATCGATTTTTTACCATCTGAAATTCATTTCTTTGATGTGGCGATAGTGTTTATAACTGCTATGTTACTTAGCTTAATTGCTAGCTACTATCCTGCTAAACGAGCTTGTAAAATTGAGCCAGCCCGAATCTTAAATAGCTTTTAACAGTTAGCTTAAATAAAACGCTGTTTGATTGGTTATCATCAGCGTTTTTTTATTATTAATTATAGAGATAATAGCCATTAGGTAAGGCATAATGCATATATACTGTATATATTGCCAATGCAGTAGTCATCAATAATAGGCTAATAATAAGTAACGCTAGCTTACTTGGATATTTAAAAATTTTAAGACACAATGAAATTAGCCCACCAAGAACAAATCCAGTACAAGCACCACCGATATGTGCCATATTATCAATTGAAGGCAATAATCCTAATCCAGCAGTTAAAATTAAACTTAGTAGCATTGCCTTGATTGGCATTTCTTGTATATTGGTTTTAAACACTAAGCTATAGGCTAATAATGCAGTAATAACACCTAAAATAGCACCTGATGCACCACAACTAATTACATTATGGTGAATTGTGGCAATATCGCTTGATAAGCTTCCTACTAAACCAGAGAAAAAATAAATACCAATAAAAGCAATGCGAGGTATACGCTGTTCTAAAATTGGTCCAATACTCCATAATGCCAGCATGTTCATGGCTAAGTGAGTAAAACCTACGTGCATAAATAAATTGGTAAACATACGCCAATATTGACCAGAAAAAGTCAGTTCTGCCACATCGGCTCCCCAATCAATTAAAAAATGATTTTCATACAAGGTTGAAAAACCTCGGCTATCAAGCAATCTAAATGCAAAAAAGCAAAAAATGTTTACAACAACCAAGGTTGAAGTGATTTTAGATTGATTTGCGTAATATTTAAGGTCATTTAAAGCGCTCATCAAAAAATCCTTTTAAATCGTTTTGTATCATTAAATGGTATATTAATAATAAATGGTATATTAACAATGTGTAGGCTTAATTTAGTCGTTTACCTAATATCAGCAAATCACACTGAACATTATCAAGTTCAGCAATTTTGGGAAGAAAGCCCCATTGTTCATATTGCATTTTTTTAAATAAATTAACGCTAGGTAAATTATGCCCAAAAACGTAGCTAAAAATTGCCTCAATTCCAGTTTTTTGGGCAAATTTTTCAATTTCAGCTACCATAAATTGACCAATTTTTTTACCACGAAAATCTTGATGAAGATATAAGCTAATCTCAACAGTTTTATAAAATGCAGGACGACCATAAAACGAAGATAAACTAATCCAACCACATGGTTGATCTTGGTATTTTATTAGCCAAATTGGGCGATTATGTGGATTATGTTGGTGAAACCAGTCTAATCGACTCTCAACAGAAACCGGCTCCGTGTCGGCAGTGACTTGCCTGCCGGCAATTGTTGAATTATAAACATCAACAATAAAAGGCAAATCGGTTAATGTGGCATCTTGATAAGTAATCATAGCTCTTGTTATAAGTGATTAAAGTAATTTTATTGTAGTTTTATTATTTGTTTTAGGCAATAAAAGATATTTTTTCAACAAAGAAGATAAAAGCCTATCGTTTGTTATTTTATCAAATAATATTAGGATAATATTGTTTAATAATACTGGATGTTGACCAAATGGGTTGTTATCATCCTACCAAAATCCTTGCCAACCTTTTTTTTAATAATAAATTAAAGTAAATAAAAACAAATAGTTAATGTAGTGTCTAATAAAAGGTTTTTTGAAGATAAAAATCTTATTTGCCTTTTATTAAACAACGTTTATAGTATATTCGATTCTAGTTTACCGCCGTTTACCGCCGTATAGGCGGTTTAGAAAGCAATAGCTGAAAACGAAAACTCAAAACCAACGTTTACTGCCGTGCAGGCGGTTTAGAAAATTAACCCTAATTATTGGCTTTTTTATGTAAAGTTTACCGTCGTGTAGGCGGGTGTGTTTATAATGACAGTAAAAATCTATTGGGAATTTAAAGGACAATTAGCTATAGATTTTTATTGATTAACATGAGTAATCAACCATTAATTAACTGCAATAAATTAGCTACTAGATAAGGACAGCCTTTAGGGATTTTATATAAAATCCCTTATTTAATTTAGCATTTATCAACAAAGTAACGCATAATGCGATTATCATTAGTTAGTTCGGGGTGAAAGGCGCAAACTAGGATATTGTTTTGTTCTGCCATAATACAATGTTGTTGGACAAATGAGAGTTGCTGAACAGCTTTTCCTGCTTTGGCAATATAGGGGGCTCGAATAAATACAGCGGGTATTTGTAGACCAACAACTGCTATATCTAAGGTTGTTTCAAAGCTGTTAACTTGGCGTCCAAATCCATTTCTTTCAACACTTATATCGATTAAATTTAATAACTCTACTTCGTTATGTGTTGTGGTTTTACCGCAAAGCACAAGCCCAGCACAAGTGCCAAAAATACCTTTGCCTTGTTTAGCAAATTGTTGAATGGGTGTTAAAAGCCCATTTTGTTTGATTAAACGGCTGATTGTTGTGGATTCTCCACCTGGAATAATTAAACCATCTAACCTTGCTAATTGTTCAGCTTTCTGAACTAAAGACGTTTGTACATTGTTGATACTACTTAACATTATCATATGCTCACTTACCGCACCTTGTAAATTAAGCACACCAATATGCTTGATACTTGGTTTTGATGAATACATTATTACCAACCCCGATCTTGCATTCTTTCAGATTGAGTCAGTGTGCTAATTTCAATGCCTTTCATTGCTTCGCCTAAACCTTTTGAAAGCTGAGCTAAGCGTGGATAATCATCAAAATAAGTCGTGGCTTGTACAATGGCTTTGGCAAATTTTTCAGGGTTTTGTGATTTAAAAATCCCAGATCCAACAAAAATACCATCGGCACCAAGTTGCATCATTAATGCCGCATCGGCGGGGGTTGCTATGCCGCCTGCGGCAAAATTAACAACGGGTAATTTTCCTTGCTGTTTGATTTGTAAAATCAGTTCGTAAGGTGCATTTATTTCTTTGGAGAAGGTCATTAATTCATCTTTTGATTTACTGACCACTAGGCGGATTTGTTCATTGACTTTACGCATGTGGCGCACAGCTTCAACAATGTTACCCGTGCCGGGTTCACCTTTGGTGCGTAGCATTGATGCACCTTCGCCAATTCGGCGTAGTGCTTCACCTAAATCACGGCATCCACAAACAAATGGCACGGTAAATTCATCTTTAAGTAAGTGGTACTGTTCATCGGCAGGGGTTAATACCTCGCTTTCATCAATATAATCAACGCCCATCGATTCTAGAATACGGGCTTCAATAATATGACCAATTCGAGCTTTAGCCATAACAGGTATACTCACAGCGTTCATCACTTGCTCAACAATGGTTGGGTCAGCCATTCTAGCTACGCCACCAGCCGAGCGGATATCCGACGGTACTCGTTCTAGTGCCATCACTGCAACTGCGCCAGCTTGTTCGGCAATTTTGGCTTGTTCTGCATTAACAACATCCATAATTACACCGCCTTTTTGCATTTGTGCCATGCCTCGTTTAACGGTTTGTGTGCCTGTAACTTGGTTCATCTTTTACTCCTTTTTAGGTTTATAATGGCAATATTGTTTAACTGTAATTAGTGTGGAGTATTATTCAAAAATAAAGCACAATAAAAAACAGCCAATTGGACTATAATAAAACCATCCAATTTTGGGTAAATTTGCTGTAACAAAAATAATTAAAAAACGGGCTAAACCATTAAAGTGGAATAATAATGTGGGATAAACAAAAACTGGTACCATTTACTGGAGCGCTTTTTAAAAAGGTGACGCAGCTAATAGAACACTATATTGAGCAGGGCGTGTTGTTCGCGGGTGAAAGGCTACCTTCAGAACGTGATCTGGCAAAAAAATTATGTGTTAATCGCTCAACCGTGGTTCATGCGCTGGAGTTGTTAACAGAACGGGGTGTGCTGATCCGCCGTCAAGGGAGTGGCACCTATGTTAATAAGCAAAAATGGGGCGTGCAAGCTTATTCATCGATTAATTGGCGTTTACCTGCACATTTTTATCATAATAAACAATCATTTTATCAGCAAAAAGTAGCACAAATTCGCGAACAACAATTGTGTATTTGTGATCTGGCTAATGGTGATTTACCAACATATTTAATCCCCAAGCTCCAGTTGCCAAATATTTCGTTAAATGAATTAATTATGCACGAAAAAAACAGTGATATGTTGCAATTAGGTTTGCCATCGCTTAAAGCACAAATTGCACTTTATATGCAAAGCCAGTTTGCTATGCAAGTTGATATTAATGAAATTTTAATTACATCAGGTACGCAACAATCATTATTTCTTATTACACAGGGCTTACTTAAACCTGGCGATGCAGTTGGTATAGAGTCTCCTTCTTATTTTTACTCATTACCTTTGTTTCAAGCAGCGGGATTACGTTTATATGGTATTGAATGCGATAATGAAGGCATAACGCTTGATAGCCTATCAAATTGTGTACGGCAACATCAAATAAAATGGTTATTTTTAAATCCTATTTTTCAAAATCCAACAGGGTTTGTTATGAGCAATGAGCGAAAGTTGGCAATATTGGCATTTTGCCGACTACAATGTATCGGGATTGTTGAAGATGATGCTTATAGCCGTCTAGCATTTACTCCTGATTTAGCTGTAACGCCAATTAAAAAGTATGATCAGCATAACCAAGTTATCTATTTAGGGTCGTTATCAAAATATATTGGGCGTAATATTCGTGTCGGGTGGATGTTAGCTCCGCATAATATTATCGAAAATTTAGCCAAAATTCGTCACCATATTGATTCAGGTTTAAGTATATTGCCACAATTATTAGCTCAAGAATATTTACAACGTTATCATGCCTCACACCAACAACAATTACGTCAAGCGCTACAAATCAAAGCTGAACAGTTAATGCAGTGGTTAGATAGCTATTTTGGTGGTGACATTACTTATCAAGCGCCGTTGGGTGGTTTTCATCTGTATGCACATTTGCCCGTGAGCACGGTGGCGCAAGAATCAACCTTGCTTAATCAATTGCTGTCAAAAGGGATAATTGTATCGCAAGGTGCCGATTTTGGTGACGAACTTGGCACCATTAGGTTAAGCTTTGGTCATTTTGATCAGCAACTGAATATGGACAAATAAAATAGATTAGCTTTTTATTTTGTCAGATAGCATTTTCGTTGCACTCAGTAAATATTGAACAAACTCGTTGATTCTTTCACTTGGCATTTGAAATCGAACCCCTGATGTGCTAATTGCGGCAATGACTTTGCCACTTTTATCATAAACTGGTGCAGCTAAGCAGGTCACTTCATCAAAGTCTTCGGCGTTATCAAATGCCCAACCTTGTTCGCGTATTTTTTTAAGTTCCTTTTTGTATGCCGTTTTTGTGGTAATTGTGTTTTGTGTTTTAATCACTAAGTTTTCGTTTGGATATAACTCATCAATACGCTGTTCTGGTTCCCATGCTAAAAGTGCTTTACCAAGAGCAGAGCTATGCAATGAAAGCTTGCGACCTAGCCAGCTTTTGACCTGAATTGCGCTAGGGCTTTCGACTTTGGCTAAATAAATCGCTGAGTTGCCGTCTAATATGCCTAAATGGCAAGCAAGTTGTGTTTTATCTCGCAAAAATGAAAGAGGCTCAATGGCTAGCTCTTTTATATTAAATTGTTCAATTGCTTTATTGCCAAATTCATAAAAAGCAAGTCCTAAAAAGTATTTTCCTTCATTTTGCCTTAATAAGCTATTAGTAATCAAACTGGCAAGTAATGTTGATTTACTTTAGTGGTTATTTTTTAATCGATTCATAAAAGTATTAAATAATCAAAATATTAAAGAGTTATCAACAAGCTTATTCAATACTTATTAAATCCAACAGTGAATAATATTTTAAGTTAGTTTTGGCATTATTAGTTAAGCCTGTGATGAAGGTTTGCTTCAAAATTTGTTCTGACGATTAAACTTAATTTGCTTGTTTTATTTTGGTGTATAATCCTATAATTTATTGTTATTATTGATAAAATTGATATTTATCTTCATTAGCTTTTCGATATGAGATATATTCAGATGAGTGGAAATTACCAATCAATAATTATTCCTTAAGCATAATTAAATCATTTAGCCAATTATTAAAATTAGTTTCATCTTATTATTTATTATTAAATTGTGTTATAAATAATTGAAGGTGTTTTGTAACTTAATGATTAAATAAAAATCCTTGGCAAAGAATGTTAACTAAATAATTCAAATTTAGTTAATGAATTGTTTTATGTCGATCTTCTTAGGGTTACTGAATCTTAGCGGGTTGTTTACTGATAATGCCCTAAATGGTTATAATTAATACATAATTTAATAATTAATAAATGATATTAGGAGGCAGTTTTGCATCTTTCACCAAAAGCTTTTCGTGTTTTAGGGATTGTTGCTACATTTGCATCATTAGGGATGTATGTTTCTTATATTCCTCAAATCATTGATAATTTACATGGGCTTAAATCAAATCCTACTCAGCCATTAGCAGCTGCGATTAACTGCTCACTTTGGGTTTGCTATGGTTTATTAAGAGAAAAAAAAGACTGGCCAATTGCAATTGCTAATTCGCCGGGTGTGTTTTTTGGCTTAATGGCTTTTTTTACCGCTCTATAAATAAGGTAAAGATAAGTAAGGTAAAGCCATTGAACGGTAATTAATTATAGGGTTATTGCTGTTTTGTGGGAATTTTGTTTTCAATGATAATGCAAGGCCTTTTGAATCAGGTTGAAAAAGTAAGCTTTTTTAAGCTAAATAAAATCATAACTAGAGAAGTTTAATATTTGATCTATTTAAAAACTATTTAATAATCAATAGGTTTTTTAGTTATCAACAGGTTTGTTAAACTGTTATCAAACTTTACTGTGAATAAGTTGTGTTAGCAGATTTGTTGGATATTTAATTATGGCGCAATGTTATTTGTAGTTGTAATTCAAAAAGTAAAGGTAAATTTTCCAATCATTTTCTATTGCAGATGGTAGTTAAATTACATATAAAAGGGAAAAAAATGAAAAAATTAATCGGCATGTTTTTACTTGGTTTACCGATGTTGGCGGCGGCATCAAATTGTGATGAAATTAGCCGTAACATTGCCGAAAAAATCAAAAATAATGGCGTAGATCCGTCACTGTTTCAGCTGAAATTAGAATCGGTTGATAAGTCAGAACAGCAAATTGAAGGTAAAATTGTGGGATCATGTGATCGTGGTCAGCAACATATTATTTATGTTCGTTTATATAGCACTACAACCACGTCACAAACACCGTCAACTAATGCAAAAGATGAGCCTACACAAAGTGATGAGGACAACTTAACACAGCCTTCAACAATTAATCCAACAGAACAAAATGCTCAACCGATTCCCCAAGATAATCAATTAGCACCAGTACAGAATTAATTATCAGTAGTTAGTCACAGTCTTGAGTCAAAAAATAGGGCGTAGTGCCCTATATTTTTATGGCATGGTTATAGTAAATGGTTGTAATTTACTTTGGTATCATCGCTCCATACACTTGCTTGTACTTGGCCAATGTGTTTTTGCTGTAAAAGTAGCATTGTTAGTCGTGATTGACCAATACCGCCACCAATTGTTTGTAATAAATCCCCATTGATTAAAGCTTTATGCCAAGCAAATTGCAAGCGATCTTCGTCATTAGTCAACTTTAATTGGCGTTTTAATGTTTCAGGATCGACACGAATACCCATTGATGAAATTTCAAAGGCACTATTTAATACCGAATTCCACACTAAAATATCGCCATTCAAACCTTTAGAGCCTAAATCGTTATTGCTACTCCAATCATCATAATCAGGAGCACGCACATCGTGTCTTTCATTATTTGAGAGCTTACCGCCAATACCAATTAAAAATACAGCGCCAAGCTCTTTGGAGATTGCGTTTTCTCGTTCTTTAGGTGGTAAATTTGGATAGCGCTTTAAAAGTTGTTCGCTATCGATAAAAGTGATTGATTCGGGTAAAAAGCGTGAAAGATGATATTGTTGAGATACCGCTTTCTCAGTCGCTTTAATAGCGGCATAAATATTATCGACAGTTTGTTTTAAATAAGTTAAATTGCGATCTTCAGGGCGAATGACTTTTTCCCAATCCCACTGATCAACATAAACGGAATGAATTGGCGAAAGCTGATCTTCGTCAGGGCGCAATGCTTTCATATTTGCATAAATTCCCTCGCCAGCTTCGAATTGGTGATCACTTAAAATCTTACGTTTCCATTTTGCAAGTGAGTGTATAACTTCATATTGTGCATTAGGAATTGCTTTTACCTTAACTTGTACTGCGTGCTCAGTCCCTGACAAATTATCTTGAATACCATCGCCCACTTTACTTAATAACGGGGCTTGCACTTCAATAAGTGATAAACGCTCGGCAAGCTGATTGGCAAAAAATTGCTTAACAAAGCTAATTCTCTGCTGTTGCTCTTTAAATGATATCGTCATGTTTACACTCTAGTTATTTAGTTTTTGGTGTATGAGTAAGGTAAACTAGATGAGTACATTTTGCAAGATGTAGATAGAGTATTAAAACAAGGTTTTATACGTATTCAGTTTTATGGTTTTTGATAATTTAGCGCATTGCTAAAATAGAGAAATTTATAAAAATAATTATGATCACACAAAAACAATTGATTTTTTTAACGTTATTTTTCTTTACGCTTCTTAACAAAAATTTTATTGTGAAACATAATTCATTTCTTTATACTTTGTCGAAAAATCGGAAGCATTTGTAATAAAACAAATAAGTAAAAGGATAAAAGGATAAAAGGATAAAAGGATAAAAGGATAAAAGGATAAAAGGATAAAAGGATAAAAGGATAAAAGGATAAATGGATGATAACATGTTAAAATACAATTGTTTACATCAAGTTGGCCAACCAATAAATTATGGCTTATTTGGCGTTAAGAACGGGAAGCGATATCTCGGTTATAATAATCTAATAACAAGGGAATGTTATAAGTTCCATTTTAAAAAATCAAAATTTTTATTTGCACCATTAAATTCTCTGTTTATTGGCATCTGTTTGCCACTAACAATGAGCATCAATACAGCGAGCGCTTTAAATGTGACAACAGTTAATGCGATCAATGGTAATGCGCCGTATTTAACATTTGATAATGGAATAACTAAAGTAAATGATACTAGCTCATTATTAGGAATAACGTTATCTGATGGAACAATCATCAAAGCGGATGACGACAACTCCAGCGAAAGTCACCCGATAGAGTTACCTAATGCAAATGATACATATTCAGATATCCAAACAGCAGTACCATTTCCTAGTGAAGGTAATAATAATTATCCAGTAATTAATATCAATAATTTGATTAATGAGCCGTATAACTATTTTGGCGATGATGATGGTGATGGTAACGCGACCGCCATGGGAAATGTGAAAGTAAAATGGGAAAGCAAAAATGCCCGCAATAGCTATGAAGATATTACATCAATAGTCAAAAATGGTTCAAATGCAATACTAAGCATCTGTAATCCCCTCTATAAACTAACTATAAGTTCAACAGATGGCTACTTACAGACCGAATATGGTGTGCCTAATACTACTAATTTCGCAGGTGGAAGCCATACATATTATATCAAGCCTAATAAAAAAACCGCATCGGTTTGTTATGCTCAACCTAGTTTAGTGATAGATGGGACCTCTGGTAGGGTGGCGTACATGGGGTTTAGTGATTATTACGATTTAGATTGGGATGGAATGACGTGGGTAGCTAATAAAGGGTATAGAGTATTCAGCGCCTCAAATAGTGGAAATTATGAAGGAGATTCAAGTATAACTTGGAATAACTTTCCAAGCACTGGCTCACATGGATTGTTTTTTTATTTATTATTTAAAAATATAACGCCTGCTCAGGTATTAGCTGCTAATGGCAATACAGTAAGAGCAGAAGAGGACAGTAATGTAAGTTTAGCCCTTAGTGCGGAAAACACTCCTCGTTGGGCATTCCATTTTAGCATGGGGGGCTTAAAGCCTAGTAGCGTAGGTGATGTGGAACCAGGTTTGAAGATAACGCTAAAAGGTCCTAGGTATAACTCAGGGAATAAGAGTTTTAGCCCGGTTACCTTTAAGTTGTACGCCGACAGTGGAAAAACAAAATTATTATATGAATTTAGACTAATGCGTTGGTATATAGTGCAGCCAGGAATTAATTATAAAGGAACAAACATCGGAGCAGATGCGCAAGCACAAGTGAGAAATTATTGCCAAAGTTTAGGTAGCGGCTATCGCTTACCAGATGTTAATGATTATACGAACGCAAACACAAAATATTATGGGTGGGAAGGGGGCATTCCTGGTAGACCTTTGAATAGTTGGGAAAATGGTGTTTATCGTCGCCAATTAAGCTATCAGGAGACTGGAACGAAATGGCAAGGGGGAATATTTAGTGAATGGGGGTGTATGGCCCCAGCTAGTAGTAGTGTAGACCCTAATGAGCCGTATAATTGTACTGGTTATTCAGGAAGTGATTGGGATATATATGCTGGGTATTGGAGTGGCAATAGTGGTTATTATGATTTAGGGTTAACGGTTAGTGCAAATGAAGGCAATGCTTATCGATATAATTTTTACCGACAATCTGCGGTTAGCCGAGCCGTTTGTGTAGCTCCATAATGAAATAGTTGTAGACTCAATCAGGCAAGATCATACCCATTCTACATAGTAGGCTGGGTATGATCTTGCTGAGTTCAAAAAATAAGTGAATAATTGTAATGGTTTTTACTTAATTTGATATTTAATTTATTTTATAACCAAAAAAGCGTGCTAGAAATAAATCAAATAGCAAAACCCAGATTATGGGCGATCTAGCGTTGCTAATCAATTCTGTGAACAAGGAATATTAGCTTCAGGTTGTGGCGATTATATTATTATTTAGAAAGTTTTAAAAAATATTTAACCGCCAGCATCCAAGTTATTTATGCGTATAAGATATCTATTATGTTGGATGTATTATAGGGAATAGGTAAAATATACCAATAAACGTTCACTGATACCTAATCAAGGCTAGGTTTTGCCAAAGTTTATACCCAAAAATAATTTAATTGCGACAGGTATGCTTGATGATAAGTGCTTCCTTTCTTTGATATTGAACAAATGCCACTATTACGCATATGAATGAGCGACCGAATAATGCGCATAAAGAAAGCTATGCTCATGAATTTTATTTTTAACCTTGAATATATTGCTCACACCCAAACCAAAGCTTATAGTCACAAACGAATAGAATTTGTGAACGATTGCATAAGACGATAGAAATTGAAAGTTACGATGTGGTGTTCAGACATAAGACTTATATTGAATTATCTGAAATTCAACAAGATATTGAACAAGAGCTGGAATTTTAAAATAAAGAAAGAACGTATTCAGGCAAGTATTTTTATGGCAAAACGCCGTGGCAAATTTTGCTAGGTACAAAAGGTGTTAGTTAAGGAAAAGCAACTGGACAATTTATTTTACTCATCGGCTCCTCATTTTGTTAAAATGTATATTCGATGAATATTTAGTGTCTGTTAGATTAAGTTTGAGCTACTACAATCAATAAAAAAACCGTTCTTAAATAAACGGTTTTTTATTGATTGATACTAACTTAGTGCTTATTAAGCTTTGTATTTTCTCATTACAATTGAGGCATTAGTGCCACCAAAACCAAAACTATTTGACATGACTGTTGTGAGTTCACGTTCAGTTGGTTCGGTAATAATATTCATACCAATAGCAGCTTCATCAAGTTCATCAATGTTGATACTTGGAGTAATAAAGCCATGTTCTAACATTAATAATGAATAGATAAGCTCTTGTGCGCCAGTGGCACTTAATGAGTGGCCTGTCATTGATTTGGTTGATGAAATAGCCGGAATGTTATCACCAAAAACTTGTTTGATTGCCCACAATTCTTTGACATCTCCAACTGGGGTTGATGTACCATGAGTATTGATATAATCAACAGGTACATCTAAGTCTTGAATAGCCAGTTGCATACAGCGCATTGCACCTTCGCCTGATGGTGCCACCATGTCATGACCATCTGATGTTGCACCATAGCCAACAAGTTCACCGTAAATATGAGCTCCACGCGCAAGAGCATGTTCTAGTTCTTCAACAACAACCATACCAGCACCGCCAGCAATAACAAAACCATCACGGTTTTTATCATAAGCGCGTGATGCCTTTTCTGGATTGTCGTTATATTTGGTTGATAAAGCGCCCATAGCGTCAAATTCGCAAGACATTTCCCAGCAAAGCTCTTCACCACCACCAGCAAAAACAATATCCTGTTTGCCAAGTTGAATGAGTTCAGCTGCATGACCAATACAGTGAACCGATGTTGCACAAGCTGATGTCATTGAATAGCTAACACCTTTAATTTTAAATGGAGTTGCTAAACAAGCCGAAATTGCTGATGACATTGATTTGGTTACTGCATAAGGACCAACTCCTCGTAATCCTTTTTCTTTCATGCCAGCAACGACATTGTATTGTGTCTTAGTTGAACCACCATAGCCCGCAATTAGACCAGTACGAGGGTTAGAAACTTGTTCAGGGGTTAATTTTGCATCTTCAATAGCTTGTTGCAAAGCAAGATAACCATAAATAGAAGCATCATTCATAAAACGAACAACTTTGCGATCAATCAATCCTGTAGTATCTAGTTTGACATTTCCGCATACATGGCTACGCATACCGCTATCTTTCATTTCTTGAGAAAAGGTAATACCGCTACGGCCAATTTTTAGTGATTCTAAAACTTCTTTAGTATTATTCCCAATACTTGAAAGAATTCCTAACCCTGTAATAACAACACGTTTCATTTACTATTTAGCTCCTAAGTTATATCTGGCTTCATACAAAAAAGTGCGTTGATTATAGCGTACAGTTGTAAGCTGAACAATACTTTGCCGAGTTTTTTATTTCTGTATCCTAATATCGCCTTAATTATTTATATAGGTAAAGCAATTACAATAAATTTACCGCTTAAAAAAATGATTAAAATAGTGAGTGATGACGGTTTTTGTTAGCAATATATACTTGCAAAACCTACTATGGCTACGATATACTGTATAAATAAACAGGCAAGTGTTGAGTTCAATATGACTGGAAAAATAATAACCAAACTGGAAATTTTAGCTGAATCGGCAAAATATGATATTTCTTGCTCGTCGAGTGGTGCATCAAGAAATAATAAAAATAAAGGCATAGGTAATGCATATAAATCTGGTATTTGCCATTCATTTACCGCTGATGGGCGATGTGTTTCTTTACTCAAAATTATGTTAACTAATTATTGCATGTTTGATTGCGCTTATTGCATTAACCGACAAAGTAACGATATTCCTAGAGCTGGTTTTACTCCGCGTGAATTGGCTAACCTCACCATTGAGTTTTATCGTCGTAATTATATTGAGGGTTTATTTATTAGTTCGGGCATAGTTAGAAGTCCCGATCATACCATGGAAAAAATGATTAGAGTGGTAAAAATTTTGCGCCATGAGCACGATTTTAATGGTTATATTCATATGAAGGCGATCCCTGGCGCAAGTAACGAGCTAATTAATCAAGCTGGCATGTTAGTTGATAGGATGAGTGTTAATTTGGAAATTCCAACCGAAGAAAATCTTAAATTATTAGCACCTGATAAAGATCACCAAAGTATCTATCAGCCTATGCGTCAAATTCATCAAAACCTATTAGAAAATATTGAAGATCGCAAAAAATTTCGTGCTACACCCAAATTTGTACCCGCCGGTCAAAGTACACAAGTTATTATTGGTGCAACAGATGAATCAGATAAACAGATATTACAATTAACGGCCAAACTTTACAAACGACCTAGTATGAAGCGGGTTTACTATTCGGGATTTATTCCTGTAAATGGTTACGATAAACGTTTACCTGTAGTGCAAGAGGTGCCAAGAGTACGTGAAAACCGTTTATATCAAGCGGACTGGTTACTGCGTTTTTATGATTTTAATGTTGATGAAATTGTTAACGATCAATACCCCGATCTTGATTTGACTGTCGATCCTAAGCTATCTTGGGCCATCCGCAACCCACAATGCTTTCCAGTTGATGTTAACCGTGATAGCTACCAAAAAATTTTGCGGGTGCCAGGTATTGGTATTAAATCGGCCAAGTTGATTGTGATGGCAAGGCGTCATCGAAAGCTTACTTTTGATGCGCTTAAGCGCATTGGCGTTGTTTTAAAGCGTGCACAATTTTTTATTGTTTGTCATGAAATGAGGAAATTTAAAGTGCTTGATTCATCGGCCGAGTATATCCGACTCTCTTTGCAAGATCCCCCTTTGTTAGAGGCAAAGCAAGATAATATTCCACAGCAACTAGTCATGGGATGGTAGAGTATGTTAGCATTCTATTACGATAAAAGCTTTGAAGGATTATTATGTGCGGTATTTGAGGCTTTTAAGCTCAAAAAAATGCCTGAATGTTTGTTAGCTACAGAGCAAGTAGAGCCACTATTAGTATCTGACACACATCATGTCGAATTTGATAATGCCAAATATGAGCGTGTTCGAAAGGCATTAATTAACAAACTTAGTAAAGTTGCTCTACGCCATTTAATGTATGTTTGGTTATCTGAACTGCCCGAAAGTGATTTAATCGTTTTTCGCTATATTTGCAAGGTATTTAAATCATCTCAATCAATCGAAACCGATTTTGCCGATCAAGATGTGCTGGCGGTACATGATATCGCTAAAAAAGTTAGTCGAGAACGGCATCGTGTGATCCAATTTGTACGTTTTAGTGCTATAAATAATCCTGTTAAAGATGTGTTTAATGATAAAGAAGATAAAATCTATTTTTCAATCATTGCTCCTATATATAACGTATTGCCGTTGGTACTAAAGTTTTTTAAAGATCGTTTTGCTGATCAAAAGTGGGCTATCTATGATGAAAAGCGCGAATATGGTTATATTTATAATTTACATAGCATTAAACCCGTTTCGCTGACTGATAAAAATGATTTGATTATTAACAGTCAAGTGAATAAAAATTATCTAGCTAGGGATGAAGCATTATTTCAAACCATGTGGTTACGTTATTGTAATGCGTTAACTATCAAAGAACGAATCAACCCAAAATTACAAAGGCAACAAATGCCAAGTCGATTTTGGCATTTGTTGCCAGAAATGAAACTCATGTTGAAATAAATTCTAAAACCAAAGGTCGCCAATAATTGACAGCCTTTAGTATAATTTAATAAAAATTATTGAGAATCAATATCGCTAATAAAATCATTAATAGATTCTTCGCGTTGTTGCTGCTTATTTTCGTCTACTTTACCACCAGAGGCTACAAAGTCATGACGTTGAAAGTAAGCATTGCGCATAAAGTTATAAGGGTCATCGCTATTCTTAATTAAATCTTCATATTCAATCGCAACTGCACGCGCTTCAATACCGTCAAATACACCACGTACTAACGCCCATTGCCAATCTAACCAAACAAGTGGAGGATAAAGGGTATCAACCACACTACCACCTTCGTTTCTTAACGTTGCGGAACCATAAAATGGCAATACAACATAAGGGCCATAAGGCAGATCGTAATGACCTAAAACATCACCAAAAGTTCGTTTTCCACCTTTTTGCAATTGTGGATCTGACATACTTGCAACATCCACCAAACCAGCAAAACCGAAAACCGTATTTAAGAAAAAGCGTGCTAAATGCGTTCCGGCTTTGTGAACATCGCCTTGTAATAAGTTGTTTGCCATTGATGCAGGTTCGGAAAGATTAGACGAAAAGTTAACTACACCTGTACGAATAGGTGATGGAACGTAATCCTTCCAAGCGACTGCAGCTGGACGTAAGACATAAGGATCAAGCGCATAGTAGTTAACATTAAACATGGTTTTGTTAAAGCCAGATAATGGGTCACTATAGGAATTTGTTTCAGGTTGATAAGTGGCACAACTGGTAAGCGCCATCACAGAAAACATCATACCAACTATTCGTTTTTTCATAGTATCTTTAATTAAATTTAATGAGGTTAAATATAGTTCAATTGTATCATGATTACTTAAAATAAAAAATTTTTCGTTATTTAAATGGCATTATCTTTGCAAATTTATTAGAATAAGCCACCTATGACCTCATAGTTAAATGGATATAACGAGCCCCTCCTAAGGGCTAGTTGCAGGTTCGATTCCTGCTGGGGTCAAAACCGCAAGCAAGATTAAAAACGATACTCTACGATTCAAGCCTTATTTCAACAGTATTTTTAATCGATTAACACGATTAGACACGATTCTAAACGATTGACAACGCAAATGCTTAAACGGTATATTTACGGTATATTTTAATATCGTAATCTAAAATACCGTAATATGTTAACTATAAAAGCCATTGAATCAGCTAAACCCAAAGAAAAACCGTACAAACTGCCAGACTTTGAAAGTTTATATTTATACATCACGCCCACAGGTACCAAATCTTGGCGTTACGATTATCAATTTAACGGTAAAAGAAAAACGTTAACAATAGGTAAATATCCATATATTAGTTTAGCTGATGCTCGAAATGAAAAGGAGCTGGCTCGGCAGATGCTTGCTCACGGTAAAGATCCTGCTGTCGAAAGGAAAAAAAAATCCTTACTCGCAAATATCGCCCAAGGGAACACGTTTAAAAAAATAACACTGGAATGGTTTGATACAAAAAAAAGAAATTGGTCCATTAATACCAGAGAGATGATTATTCGGTATTTTGAAAAAGATGTTTTTCCATTTATTGGTGACATGGACATTACGCAAATCAAGCCTCTTGAAATGCTAAGTTGTTTAAAACAAATAGAAAACAGAGGGGCATTGGAGATTGCAAAAAAAATGCGCCAACGATGTACCGAAGTTTTTCAATATGCAATTATTACAGAGAGAGCGGAAAACAATCCTGCACGTGAATTAGCTAAAGCCATGATCACGCATACGCCAGAAAATTATGCGTTCCTAATGGAGGACGATATGCGCGAGTTCATGAGAGCGCTACAATCGTATTCGGGTAATATTTTAGTTCGTTATGCTACAGAATTATTAATATTAACGGCTGTCAGAACCATGGAATTATTGAGTTGTAAATGGGAGTATGTTGATCTTGAGAAAAAATACATAATACTACCCAAAGAATCAATGAAAAAATCACGCGTTCACGTGGTTCCGCTATCTAATCAGGCTATTAATATTCTTAAATTTTTACAACCAATTACAGGGCGGGGAGAATATGTTTTTTCTGGTAGAAATAGCAGTTCAAAACACATGTCTAACGGCGCTATTTTGGGTTTAATAAAACGGTTGGGATTTGCTAATCGTGCAACTGGGCACGGATTTAGACATCAATTTTCTAGTGTGTTAAACGAGCATGGTTTTAATCGAGATTGGATAGAAAAACAGTTAAATCATGAGGAGGGCAGTGTGCGAGGTATTTACAACCACGCACAGTATTTGGAGGGACGTCGTGAGATGATGCAGTGGTATGCGGACTATATAGATAGCCTAACCGCATGATTGATATTCTTGTTCTTTTTGGGCAAGATAGGCGTTGATGGTAGACAATTTCCAGCGTGGGTGTCTACCTAAATACAAATCGGGCTTTGGGAATTTTTCCTTTGCCACCCATTTGTCTAGTGTCGTTTGATCTAGCTCGCCCAAATATGAGCAAACTTGCGCCTTGCTGTAGCGCGGATCTTCAATTGTTAGATTATTTAACATTATTTACTCCTATAATTTTCTCATCTCTCATCAATAAATAAACTACGTAATTGTCTGTATTTATTCATGTTTTAATCTTAAGCTATCAGCAAATGCTAGAATTTCAGCTTTATTGTTTTTGTGGCGGAAAATCACTACCGACAACTCCGATGTATGTTTCGTTATCAGCTTTTTTTACGGCTTCTTCAATAGCTTGCGCTTTAATTTCGTTGATATGTTTTTGTGATTTGCTGATTCTTGAATTCCAAGCCAAAATTGCTTTATTTTCAGTATCTTTTTCGCAACCTCTTGCATTACAATCATAGCAAACCACAGCGAAACAAATAGCATCTCTGAGATGCTCAGGAATATCTTCATTGAGTCTATAATCAATCTCATCAATGAATAAATATTCACTGCCGCAAAACGGGCAAGGTTTTAATTGTTTTGTCATAATTGTTCTCCTCATTTAACTGTTACTATCACGCCGTTTTTTATTACAGCGCGCAAACCAATACATTTAACGGGAAATAAACCATCCCCTAGTTTTGTATAAACTGGCAAAATCTCAGCAATTATTTGCTCGTGTATTTCGCTCAAATTTATTCCAAACATGCGCTCTAATATCCTAATTGTTGCATGTTCGCTAACTATTAGTTTATTATTACGTGATAGTTCATTTATCTTTGTTTGTACGTCGAGTATTTCATTTTTGATTGAGTTATAGCGATGCTGACAATCTGTTAATTCTGTTTTGACAACGCTTTGCTTCGCTTTTAATTTTTGTAATTGAGTTTGATATTTCTTTAGAGTATTACTATTCATAATTCGCCTAATTCCTCTACATAAATCAGTATATTACGTCAATGCTCAGCATTACATATCCATCTCTCAAATACTCTCCATCATCTAAAATGTGAGAGATAATAACGCTACATTGACGACCTGTGCGGTTACCTTGCTCGTTAATTTCATGCAAATTTAGAATATCTCCAACTTTGTAATTGCGGTCATTGTAGCGAATTTCGGCCTTTTTTATGTCTTTTACAACATCCATAAAATACTCTGATTTAATTTTTAGTTCGTGTGTAGTCATGATTATTTCCTTTTAATTACAGCTTTTACTGGTTCGACCATACAGTTATCAGCAAACACTTCTCCTTGACCGCTAATAAGATTGATTGCGCATCCGTTAGTTATTTCGTGTACACCTTTAGATGAGCATTTGAAAACAAACGACAGAATAATCGGGTCTAATTCAATCTTCATATAAAGCTCGTTATCAAACAAGAAAACATAACCATAGTCGATATGTTGAAATTCGATTTTGCCGTGGTTAAATACGGATTCATCAATTTGCATAATTATTCCCATAAAGTATCTACGCTAAATAATCAGCGCAGATAGTTGTAATAAATTAATAGAATAGAGGGGGTGCTCGGCAGCTATTAGTGATTAACCGCCAAGATAGTTGATTTAACTAATTGATTTAAAATGGGATGTTGTCATCAAATGTATCTTGATGCTGTGTTGTTGTTTGTTGCTGTTGTTTTTGTTGTGTCTGGCTAGCGTTATTATTGTCACGACTACCCAAAATTTGCAATGTACCACCTATTGGGTTGACTACAACTTCAGTTGTATAATGATCGTTACCTGATTGATCTTGCCATTTTCTTGTTTGTAATTGACCTTCAATATACACTTGAGCGCCTTTTTTGACGTACTCGTTAGCAATTTCGGCTAATTTACCGAATATAACAACTCTATGCCATTCAGTGCGATCTTTTTGCTCGCCAGTTTGTTTATCTTTCCAAGTTTCTGACGTTGCTAAACTAAGATTAGCAACTGCATTACCATTAGACATGTAACGAACTTCTGGGTCTTGACCTAAATTGCCTACTAAAATTACACGATTAACTCCACGTGCCATTTTTATTCCTCGCTATTAATTTATTTGATAGTTTATCTTCATGGCGATGTAAACGAGCATGAGCAGACCTAGTCATTAACGCTAGATTATTAATGTCGTTATTTGTTTTATCACCATCTATATGATGAATACATTCATCTTCGAGTAATTTTCTTCCTAATCGATTTTCAAAAACAATAACATGCAAAAGCCGCCCCTTGTTTTCTCCTCGTGTTATTTCATAATAACCACTTGGTTTTAAGGAAATTCCTTTAGCATTTGTTTCTGCATTTTTAAGTCTTGCTTTTGACATGTTCTTCTTCCATTCGTCTGTAAAAGTACGAGTTATACCTTTATTTGCTGAAAGCCTTCCATTTTTAGCAGCTAAACGAACTCCATCAGCTCTAGACCTAAGAATGTTTGATTTTTTTAAATGATGTCTTATGGTGCTTTGTGGCGTGTGTAATATAACTGATACTTGAGGGATACTTAAACCTTGTTTATATAATGAGATTAGATTCTCTTTGTCCATTCAACCTCCACTAAAATAACTTTATTTATTCCACGTGCCATTTTTCTTGCTCCAGTTTTGTTTTATCAACGTCATATACTTTTTCGCTCACTTAAACCTTGCCGGCTGTAATTAACTTGCATTCTGAAATGTCATGCGCTTATGTATTAATCTAACTTTCTCAACGTCGGCAGCACAATAATCTGCAACCTGTTTTATTTTCCCTTCTCGCACCAAATCCCAGACTTTTGAGCCATCGATATCATCGGATTTTGGCTCTATACCAAGCGCCAAACAAACTTCATTTAATGACGCATAATTACGTTTACCTGCCCACTCCGTCATAGAATCAAATATGTACATATTGTTATATGATTTGTTATTTAGCGGTAAAAATGCCGGAGGTATAACATCTAAAACGATTGCGCGCTGATAAATAAATCGAAGATCGAAATTTTCGATATTATGCCCAATAAAATGCGGGGTTATATCTGAACTGGGTCTATAACGCTCAATTAAATCATTAAAAAATGATTGCAATATTTGTTTTTCAGATGATGCCCAGTCATCAAAATAAATTACTCGCACATTCTCATCATTGATTGCATAACCAATACAAACAATTTGACCAAAACCGCCGTTTAAAGCGGTTTTTCGGTAAACAATATCTTTGTGCTCTTCAATCCACGCATCAATCGCCTCTTGTTTCTTGTAATTACTAGGTGGAGTTAAATTATTCTGAATATGAGCTTTTAACTGCTTAGATTGTGTCGGAATGGTTTCTATATCAAAATAGATGTTAAATTTCCTCATTGCTATTTACTCTCTAGCTTATATTTATATTTATCACTCAATGACTTAAGCCGATCATCGGCACCTATTACAACGCAGCGATTGTAATATTTTGTATAAATCGTTTTTAATTCATCCATAGATT
>NZ_LZHO01000029.1:0-6085 GCF_001690895.1 Gilliamella sp. Nev5-1
GCAAAAAAAATCCACTCGAAAACTCGAGTGGAGGGCAAAAAATGAAAAACGTAATCTGTTAATATAGACAAATTAATTAGAGAAAAGTTCAATTTAATTTCATATATTTTTTAATATTTAACAAAATGACAAATAACTTTTTGTTATTTAACAATAATTATTTTTAGAAATAAAATAATTATTCACAATATTACCCATTTATTTTATTAAGCTGTTACATAATTGATTGGTTAATATTCTTACTTTTAACGTTCATAAAATTTATTCTTATACTAAAGCATCTATTTCTCTGAAGCTTTTTTACAAAAGAATGCTACAAATGCTTAATATAATTATAGAAATAACGATATACAGCAACGCAAAATTAACCTAGAAGCAAGCTAACTTGTATTCGTACTTGAATTCGCCTATAATGCCTAGATATTATATTTATACTAACCACATTTGGGGCTGATTCTGGATTCGACGGGATTTGCGAAACCCAAGGTGCATGCCGAGGTGCGGTAGGCCTCGTAAATAAACCGCAAAAAAATAGTCGCAAACGACGAAAACTACGCACTAGCAGCTTAATAACCTGCATAGAGCCTTCTCTCCCTAGCCTCCGCTCGTAGGACGGGGATCAAGAGGAGTCAAACCTAAACGAGATCGTGTGGAAGCCTTGCTTGGGGCGGAATCATTAAACTTAATCAAGCTAGTCAATCAGTAGCGTGTTTGTTCGCAGCGGGTTGATGAAATTTAAAAACAAACTACGCATGTAGTACCAAGGATGTAGAAATTTCGGACGCGGGTTCAACTCCCGCCAGCTCCACCAATTCAATAAACAGTAGCATTCTTTAAAGCACACCAAGCCCAGTAACAATAAGCCTTAAAAGCAATTTTATTACCCTGCAAGTATCATTAAGGTACATTCACAACCAAAATTTTTAGGTATACGGACGCAATATATCTATATCTCATATACCTAAAATAATTATGGTTAGAAAAAACATCCATTAACAGATACTTAAATAAAAGCCATCAAGCCAAGAGATAAAAATTACTCTTTATTTGATGTTGGTAGTATATATCTCTTGGTTAAATTGAATAATTCTAAAATCAGGCGTTTATAAGTATACGTATCTGTATCCCCAAAAAGGCGCATTAATTAGCTTTGAAAGTTATCTTTAGGTTTCATTACAGTAAGCGAGGTTCAGAGGTAAACCTTAGTAGTGATACGGTAGCTTAAACTTAACAATATTGAATTTTCAGCAAGAAAACGAATAAGCATACAATATGATTTATACCTCCGAATTTGCCGATAAATACTCTGCATTACTTATCCTTATGGTTATACACTGTATATTATCTGCTCAATATCTATGTTAAATCAATATAAGTAAAAATTTAATATAGCATTCAAACAATAGGCGGTTGATTACGCTTTATTTAATGCATGTTTAAGCGCGCCAAGCTTAGTCCATGATATCAGGGACTAAGGCTGCGATGAGACAGTAAGAAGGATAAATCGGCATGATAAAAATCAGTCAGAAAACTAATTGATTTTATTTAAGTTTTTTGATGATGGTAGATGATAATATTAATTCTTTGGTTAAAAGTTTATCTAATATTTTGACAAGGATCATGCTACAGTAAAACTAAGTTAAATAACAGTTGACTATAGAGATTATAGTTGAAAGAATACCATATAATATCAAGGATACGGAAAATATTATCAATCAGTGTCTCGATTATACATTGGTTTATTAACTTTTTTACCTCTTAATGGTAAATCTACAATATAAAAATGAATATCTTTTGGCAAATAACTAATCCAATCACTGTATTTTGCCTAAGTTTTATCACCAATAATTTGTAAATTACAAGCACTCATAATCGTTTGCCCTTTACTTTGATCGATTGTTCGTTAGTGATTCTAACTTATCGGCCATTAATTAAAAATAAAGTGAATCTATGACCTACACTTTTTGATACTAAAAAGTGTAGGCTTACCTAGGGTGACTAAATTTTAACATAACGTATTAGTTCAAAAACTCTATATTTTTGCTAACCTCAATAACATATCATGAAAAGATGGCATATCTTTCCCTAAAGATGAAAAAAATTGTTGGTCAATATCCTCCACTAAAGGAAGAGCTCTATTCGTTACTGCGTAGCCATCTGCGGTTAATTTAATTGACCTTGCCCTGCTGTCTTTTAACGAGTTATTTCTTATGATAAATCGTTTTTCTTCCAATTTATTGATAATTTGAGAAATAGTCATAACATCTATATTTGTTTTTTTAGAAATCATGATTTGAGTGACTTCGTCAACATTCTGAGAAAGATAAGCAGTAGTTGCCATCACAATAAATTGAGGATGTGTAATAGACTGCTTTTTAAGGCAGTTTTTAATTTGACTATGCCAAGTTGAATAAGCTCTCATAAAAAGAAAGCCTATTGATTTTGAATCTTCCTCAAACTTAGATAAAAATTGAGTTTCATGATCCATTACTTTATTGCTCTACTAATTCTTTTAATCTAAATGTCTTATCAAAAATATCATCTGAAATGTGTTTAAAAAAACCGTAGTATGCTTCTTTATTAACATTTTCATTAGGAAGCAATGAAATCACTGATTTAATAATGGATTCTGTTTGTGATACGACTTCAATTTGATGTGAAAAGTAGAGTATGCCCATATCAGGTATATTAAATTGCTCAGTAAATTCTTGCTCGGGAATAACAGTGGATAAAATAACTTCCATCTCAGGTGCATCTTGTAGTTTAAATACTCCTTTCGCCCCACTTTTTAATTCACCGAAGATACGAAATTCTTCTAAATCTAGTTCCCATAATTTTCTTAAAGAAATATCAATATAGTATTTCCATATAGTTTTATGGTTGAGAAGTTACTGGAACTGCACAAGATATTGAAATTTTCATTTTTTACTTCCTTCATATAATAAGTACACATATTATATGTACACCCATTAAATGGGTCAATATCACTATTTTAATAATACATTCATAATAACTATCTGATTTTCTTAAACTGAGCAGTTAAATTTTCTCGCATAGATTAATTATAGTCTGATATAGTACTAAAATGGACCAAGAAAACTTTCTTAGCATGGTATGAATAAACACCCACATATGAAATCTATATGCTCAAAGTATTTAAAAATACGTCAATAGAAGAATTTGACAATCATTATTTTTATTTAACTGAACTATAAGTATTTTTCAGGATAAACATGATAAAACCGATATCTAATATTACATTAAAACCGCTACCTAAAGGCAAAAGAGGTAAAATTAGCTCGCTTGTTGAAGTTGATGGTGTTTGCTATGATGAAAAACTAGAAGGTCGCTATTTAGAAATGGCTTTTAGCTATGATAGCTGTTACGTTTTAATTTTTGTGACGGAAGATGGTGGTCCTTGGGAAGAAGTTTTATTCATCTATCTACTTGATTCAAAAAACTACCATATCGTTGATCGTGCCAGAATTGGCGGTGGAGCATATGCTTGGCTTAGCGCTTGTGGGCTTTGGAATATTAAAATTTTATCGGATCATACATTAAGTTTTGAATTTATGTCGTTTGAGGGGACTGATGGTTGGTTACTTAAACTTTTTAAAAAACCTATAAAAACCTTTCCGTTTACACTTAGAAACCTATTTCATGTCTGGCGCCCAATTTCATTTAAACGCTATTTTTTAATCGAAGTAAATAAAAAGTCACTTTAAATCGATATACTATATTTCTCTTTCTTTATACTGAAATTGGCAATCAAAATAACGATTGCCAAAACTCATTTTTGTTAAAATTAATATTTTCGACTGAATATTGCTGGTAAATTCGTTATTTTCTTACTTTTGGTTTTCTGACGGATTTCCTGAATAAGAAAATAGGCTATCTTTTAGTGAAAAAGAGAAATCTTTAGTATTAATCTCACCAATAACTTTGTTGCTATCGTATAAAGCCAGTAAAAACTCAGCCATTTGATTTGCGGTATGGTAGCGAGCAAAACAATTGTCGTAATCATATTCGGTTGTATTATTGGCTTTTTGACCGAACTCCGTTTTTGTTGCTGCGGGCGCCAGTACCTTTGCTGTTAATTGGGCATTAGCTTGTTTTAATTCTTGCGCTAACCCTTCGGTAAAAGCATTAACATAGAATTTGGTTGCACAATATGTTACAGCATTAGGCACAATAGTATATCCGCCTCGTGATGATATATTAATAAGCTGAGCGCCTGATTGGTTTTGGTATTTACATACATAAAGAGTGGATAAAATAGTTAATGCTTCAATATTTAGATGCAACATAGATTAGATTTTGGTTAAATCCTGAAGGCCAACACAGCCATAATGACCAAAACCAGCATTATTGATCCATGTTTCAATATTGTATTGATCTAATTGATCAAATAGTAAATGTGCATTAACCGCTACCGATAAATCACACGTTTGAATAATGATATCTAATAGCGGGTTCATATCATTAATGCGTTGTTTTAATTGTTCTAGTTGCTCTTTTCTTCTTGCTATTATAATTAAATTTTTATTTCGTTTAGCAAATTCAATGGCTGTTGCAAAGCCTATACCAGAGCTAGCTCCAGTGATAACAGTATATTTTTTATCTGTCATTGTCATTTTATCCTCTTTCATTTTTTATGTTGATATTTGGTTAAATGCTATCAAACGATTAAATACCGTTTGTTTGTAATTTGTATTTAGTTACTATATTTTTAGGTATTTACTTGATTTGCGTTATAATATTTGTAAAATAAAGAATAATAAATGATTTGAAAATTGATTTATTAACAACTGAAGGCTGATAATATGGATCTATTAAGATGCATGGATGCTTTTGTGCTAACAGTAAAAAAAGATCTTTTGCTGCTGCATCTGTTTCATTAAATACTTCTCCACAAATGGTTGCTAAATATATTGCGTTTTTAGAAAATTATTTTGGGATAAAATTACTGAATAGAACAACTCGTTCACAAATCCTTACCGAATTTGGCAAACAATATTATGAGCGGTGTCTGTTTATTCTTAGTGAGATTAAAGCTAGCAAAATGTTAGCTCAGCAACTTATTGAGGCTCAGCAACTTATTGATGAGCCGAAAGGTAAGCTTAGGATCAGTGCTCCAATTAGTTATGGCAATTTTAATTTAATCCCAATTATTAGCCAGTTTATAAAGCGCTATCCAAAAATTGATGTAGATTTGCAATTGAGCGATAGTTATGTTGATTTGATTAAAGAAGATTTTGATATTGTATTTCGGATTGGTGAATTAGTTGATTCAGGTTTAATTGTACGGCAACTTAAGCCATATCAATTGATTTTTGCTGCTGCATCTAGTTATTTAGCTCAATATGGTAATCCAACGGTACCTGAGGAACTAAACCAGCATCAATGTCTAATCTATCAGTATGTGAATCGAAATAAAAAAGATGATATTTGGTCATTTACTATTAGTGGTAAGTTAGTTGAACTGCCTATATCAGGTTCGTTTAAAAGTAATAATACGTTAGCATTAGCCACCGCAGCTATTGAAGGTGTAGGTATCACCATGTTACCTGAAGCAATGCTAAATAAGGCAATTAAACAGAATAAATTATTACCAATATTGCAAGATTATTTACCTCCCGCCAGAAAATTATACATGCTTTATACAGCGGATTTATATAGGCTACCTAAACTTAAGATGTTTATTGAGTTTGTAATAGATTCAGAGTTTTAATATGTGTAGTGTTTTTATAAACATAAAACAGCTTATGTAAGGGAAAAATAAAGAATTAGAAGTGTTATATAAAGCACGTGTTTATAAATATAACTATACTAAAAATAAAAGCAATTTAATTGCTTCAGATTGATGACAAAGAACTCGCTTTTTGACGAGTTCTTTGATCTAATAGAGAGGAGTCCATTATAAGAGAAGTTCTTCTATGCTAAAAAAACCAACTCCAGCGACACCAGAAAAAATAGAGCAAATCTCACTAGATGCGCTTGTCCCCCAAAATCATCTTGTTCGTAAAATAGCTAAAGTCATTGATTTTGAATTTATTCGAGAAGCGGTAGCACCACTTTATTGCCC
>NZ_LZHO01000030.1:0-8349 GCF_001690895.1 Gilliamella sp. Nev5-1
TGGATTTTATTTTCCCTTGAATTAACGACTTATTAATCACATTCCCAACAAAAACGCTGAACAAGGGTTCTATTTTATTTAAATCTAAATTCTGCCATGCACCATCTGAATTGAAAATATCATAAAAGCGCATTTCAGGGCTGGTTAGCATCTGTCCAATTGTGTATAAATTATCACGTAATTGGATATTGACTAGATCATTTTTCTTCCAAACAACACGTTTAGCCATAATTAGCATCGACCTCTTTTTTTAGGAACACGCTTTCGATCCCGCTAATAGGTTGGGGTATCATCGTATAGCAGAATTTCCCAGTATCTTTGATGGCAATCGCTTCAATTCTGTTGGTGCAATCATAACAGTAGTCGGTCTATCCCTGTTTGTTGTGTTTTTCGCCTACTAGCAGATCGGGGGAAAATGATTAATTCATTAATTGTAGACACCAATCTCTTCCGCTTTGGCAATTAACTCATCTTGCAATGAACCTTGTATTTCATCTCCATCATACTCAAGAATGAAATCACCACTAATATTAGGAGGAAAACATGAACCATCTATGGTGCCAAAAATTGTTGACATTGTATCTATCATTACTATACGCAGAAAATTAAAAATCTTTTCTTGGTCTTTATCTGATAGCTTTGCGATAATACTTCTTGCTCTTGCATAAGGATCATCGCTGTTTGTAGGTTCACTTGAATTACTTAAATTATTTTTATAATATTCAAGTCTGTCATTTAAGAGCTCATCTAAAATTGAGTTGACGATTAATTCATCTTTTCCTATTTTATTCATTTAACAACCTCTTTTTCCATTAGGTTTTAGTTTTCTCATTTCTGGATACATTTCTTTATTTTTGGCGATTAATTTCTGAAAAGCACTATTGGGTATTTGTGGGTACACGTATACCTCTAGCTAATAATTCTCTAGCATGACTAAATGGTTTTTCTGTTATAGAGTTAATTTTACTGCGTGTAACAATTCCAACTTCATCTGTAAGGAACTCATGTTCAACTTTGGGAACTAAAATAGCAGGGATAATACCCTTTTACAAGATTTTGCCTTACATGGTGAGCATTCAGCCCTAAATGATCGGCCCAAGTCAACTCATTAGGCGCATACTGGACAGATTAAACCCACCAGCAGCTCAATCGGGTCTGGCTGGGTAAATCTTCCTGTATCTGGATGATAGTACCTGAAAGTATTGTAATGTAAACTGGTTACTTGTCTAAATTATAACCTTGATAGTATGAATTATATTGTATCGATACCTGTACTATTTTTGTATCATTATACTTCATAACTAATAGCTGATTTTCTACAATATAGGTAGCAAAGAAATAAAAGCGATGAAAATTTAGATGTACGATCTTTTCTACATTGATTAATTACTCTAATAATGAGAAAACATGATGAAATTCTTCGTTTTTTATCAAATCCTGTATCGTTTTATTTATTACTTTGTCATTTAAACTCTCAACAATAATCATATCTGATGCCCAAAAATATAAGCCATTACAACACTCTTTTGTCTCTTTATACTTATTCAAAATAGAAATTATATTTTCGATAGTGAAAAATGTTGCAGCATACCTCTTTCCATTGTCTAAAAAAACTTCAACATCAACATTATCATTGACCTGATTAAGATCCCGATCATAGTTTAAAATTTTAATATTCATAATACTTAAGTTCCTTTACCAAATACTTTTAAAACTTCATTGATAACTATTTGCTGATTAGCCTTATTAGATTTACTAATATTTCAATTATACTATCATTTATTTCTCTGAAATAAACACGTGCCCATATCGAACTCTAGTTTCAGAAAATCCATGACCTATGGTTTTTGGTGCGACAGTCTGATTTTTTTATTCTTTAAAAGAAGTTGTTTTGTTAAATGAACGATACTTGATTGATGCGATTTTCCTATAATCTCAGCTTTTTAAAAAAGTTTATTACTTTCTTTTATTCACGAATGAATTTTGAAACAACTCAATTTCCACGGATCAACTCAATCCAATAGGCGCATACTGATAAAGATTAATACTGCCAGCTAAACCTACCAGATCCAGTTGAGTAAATCTATCTATATCTGGATCATAGTACCTGAAAGTATTGTAATGTAGCCCAGTTTTTCTGTCTAAATATTGTCCCTGATGTCTGAGGTTTTGTTCTACTGAGTCGTGTTCGATTTCATGAATCCGTTTACCCCAGAGCGGATAGCTACATTCCCAGATGATGTCACTGTTTGCTACGGTAAGCTCTTTTGGTGCACCGTTTAGATCGGTGAGGAAGTATATGACTTTTTCGGAGCATTACCTCTTTTATCTATGCGTGCCAGTAGTTGGTAGCTGCTTTGGTCGGTATAGATATACAGCCTGCTGTGCTGATTCGGGCTGGTTTTCTGAATCATTTTTTAGCCGATCCATAAAAGCGGGCACGATTGTAGGGGTTGCCTGCGTCGTTTAGTTGATGTTTTTCAATACGTACTTCGCTCAAGCGGTAGTTGGCGTTGTAGTGGTAGTGCCACTAATCATCCTGATTTAATTTCAGTTTTTTAACTTAGAAATATTTTCTCAATATATTCGCTTACTTTTGAATTAATATTACTTATATACTTCATGTCTTCATAAGTGCCCAATTTTAAAGCGCCTTCTAAATTGTCATGCAGGACTAAAAGATTATATGCCAATTCCTTTGAAATAAGATCTTTTTCTTTATAATTAGTTACCATTTCATCCAGTGAAGTATAGAGATCATTAATTGTTTTTTCATCTAACTTATCTTGTAATCTAATTTTTTCAATTACACTGATAATCTTTTCATGAACATCAGAATTTATAATTTTCATAAAATACCTAATTAATTATTTTTATTGAATTTGTTGGTATAGGTCAGTCAAATAGTGCTTCTCAAGCACCTTTAGCTAATCGTCTTCAAATTGATTACTTAAAAGGTCAAGACCTTTAGTAAAAGATATATCAATTGTTCCACCCAAAATTTTACTTAAATCTATATCAACTATTCTAGTTCCAATTTTATTAGCCCATTTTTCAGCGATACTTAAATCTTTGGTTGCAGATATAAACTGAGATGGAGAACGACTCTCTGATGTTACATGTCCTGCAACTATTTCTATATTATTTGGGTTTAGTGAAAACAATCCAGAAGATATGTTTTTGCCTTGTCTAATAACTGTATAGACTTTGCTACTTTTTATACGATCAAACTCACTTACTTCAGCACAGGTGCTAATCCTAATGGATCAATCCAAGTTAACCCATTAGGCGCATATTAATACAGATTAAACCCGCCCAGCAGCCCAATCGGATCCGGCTGGGTAAATCTACCTATATCCGGATGATAGCACCTGAAAGTATTGTAATGTAAGCCAGTTTCTCTGTCTAAATATTGTCCCTGATATCTGAGATTCTGTTGTATCGGGATGTGTTCGATTTCATGAATTCGCTTACCCCATAACTGAAAGCTGCATTCCCACAGTATTTTACCGTTTGCATCGGTGAGCTCTTCTGGACAGCCATTCAGGTCGGTGTGGGAAGTAGTGGATATGTTGTTCATGGTTGCCGTCTATGCCTATTGCGCTAGTGGTTCGTAGCTGTTCTAGTCAGTATATATATGAAAAATTCAATTATCCTTGCCAAAATAAATATTAGACAGTATTTAATTCTATCACTCTAGTTGATTTTTCTATTTAAAATTTAAATAATTGTTCATTTTTATATTTCCTTCTATTTATATGGTGACATCAATTTATTAACATCTTCAACAGATAAGCTAAAGGAATCTATGATATTAATGTTTATATTCATATTTAGTTGGTCATTTATTCGGTTCAACCAATGATAAAAATCAATAAAGATATTCTCATTCTCTTTTGTTAACTCCATAAAACCAGAGTCTGTATGAGATAGCTCTAATGAATCTAAGATAAATCGAAAAATATCTTTATTTTGGATTAAATCATCAGTTTTAATGATCATTAATTCTTTAATTCTTTAATTATTAATATTTCTTCTGATATACCCATTATGGTTGGGAGGGATAAAACTCTATCCTTTATTTTTTGTAAATTCATATTAATTACCTTAATAAAATGATCCGTTAAGGGGAATATGTGCACTGTTAGGATCTGATTTGAATGTTCCCCATGTCCCATCAGTTCTATAATTTTGCCCATTTATAGTATTTTTAATACTAGCCGTTGGGCCATTTGCTGAGTTAGCTGTTGGCCATTTTGCTTTTGTAGTAGGATCTATGCCATGTACTTGGTACTCTTGACCTTCATATCTAAACTTTCCGCTCGGGAAACGCTTAGGATCAGCATGCCAAGTATTTGGTATTCCTCCTTGTGTGGCCCATGCATCTATGTCTGCTTTATTTACCTTCCCATATCTAGCTAATTCTGATGGATCAGTTGGGCGTTTGGTAAAACGTCCTGTTTCATTATTACGCCAACGATTCGACTTACTATTAAAACTACAGCTCAAACCAAACGGATCTGGCTGAGTAAATCTACCTATATCTGGATCATAATACCTGAAAGTATTGTAATGTAAGCTGGTTTCTCGGTCTAAATATTGTCCCTGATATCTGAGGTTCTGCTTATGGATTCGTGTTCGATTTCATGAATCCGTTTACCCCAGAGCTGATAGCTGCATTCCCAGACGATGTCACCGCTTGCTACGATAAGCTCTTCTGGTGCACCGTTCAGATCGGTGTGGAAGTAGAATATTTCTTCATCTTCGCTACCTCTTTTATCTATACGCGCCAGTGGTTCGTAGCTGTTCTGGTCGGTGTAGATATACAGGCTGCTGTGCTGATTCGTGCCGGTTTCCTGAATCATTTTTAAGCCGTCCCACAGGAAGCGGGTACGGTTGTAGGGGTTGCCTGCGTTGTCTATAGCTGATGTTTTTCGATACGCCGGCCAAGGGCGTCGTAGACTCCGCCGTAACGCTGGCTGCGGTCTGTTTGTTCAATGCGTACTTCGCTCAGGCGGTGGTCGTCGTAGTGGTAGTGCTGGGGGGCACCGATGGTTTGTTTGTTATGGGTTTGACCGTGCTCATCGTAGCGGTAGTGGTGTCCTCTGAAATTCAGGAGCTGGTTATAGCAGATGACGTTCTGATTACTAGGGTCTAATTCTATTGGTCGTCTGTGATCTAATAGGTTGGTTGTGGCATCGTATTGCAGGATTTTCCTGTATCTGTGGTTGCGACAGCCTTCAATTCTGCCGGTGCGATCATAGTAGTAATCGGTCTGTCTGTGCTTGCTGTATATTTTGCTTACCAGACGGTCGAGGTTGTCGTACTGGTAGCTGCGTTTGATGTGTATATCGGGAAGAATCGAATTTTGATTACGCCGAATCTGCTTGCGTTGCAGGGCGGCTGTAATAATTATATTTTTTAAAATAGTTTGCAAGATTAATTCAATTAAAAAGCCTGTGCAATAAGGCTAAGATTTGTGTGGCAGGCAAAGCTTACCAACTATTTGCATGTTAATATTAAAGTTTAAATGCGTCTATATATTTAAGCCCGTTATAATTTTCTTTATAAGGTTTTTTTAACACTACTTCTCTTGCTTCATACCAAACTAAGGCATTGGTTTTGCTTATGCTTAGTTGATGACATTTGAGCGAGATTAATTTATCAATGAGTTCTCCTATATCAATCTATTTTTTCAATAGTTTATAATATCCAGTCAAATCTTTAATAATATAAATGTATAAAAATATATTTTTTATTTTAATCTTTTATAGTTAAATAATCTGAAAAAATTCTAAATATAGATAGTAATTCATTAAATGAAGTAAATTCTTCCCTTTTATTAATTTTATATTGATCAGTATTTAAATCTATTATTTCGGACATGCAACTTAGATTATCCCAAATAGTAAATCGGGCAATATAAATATCATTTTCAAAATCAATAACGATACTTTCTGATAAATCATTTTTATGATAAACATAAGAATAGTTAGTATGTTGGGATATCCAAAATTTAAATTTATTTAACATATTGATTGTATTTTCCTTTAATTTTTTCTACTTTAACACGAATGTTATTTGCTTTAGGCACCTCAGACACAGGAACTCCCTTACGTTGTGCTAAGCGACTTTCTAAAGAATTTGGTCCTACTATTTTTGCTTATTCTTGATTTGTGGGAATTATAAATTTTTTAGGAATATTAAATTCAACATATAAAGTTCCATTTTTTGCTTGTTTATCAAAAGCCTTAACATCTGCTAGGTAAGTCATGTGAGTAGTTGTCCCTGTTATGTTTTGTATTGTTTTATCGCTATCTATTATTTCTTGATATTCTGCTGCTGCCATCCAGTTGCCAACTGTAACTAATGATAGTTGCCACGGAACAATCCAAATCAACCCATTAGGCGCATACTGATACAGATTAAATTCTTGCGAATAATTTAATACTTAGAGTAAAATTTGAATTCCTAAGATTAAAAAAATGTTCGAGCGTTATAAGTATTAGAGATTTTTCAAATAGATAACCTTTACATTGAGGATTTATTACAATTTAGAGGCTATTTATTCATAGTTCTTTTTATTAATAGCTGAATCCATGGATTTCCATTTTCTAATAATTGCTTATCTACTGAAAAATCGGCACTCGATTCAATAAGATGTGATAGTGACCAAGCTAATCCATAACTTTCATCATTACCAAAAAGGGTAATTAGTTTAGTTGCTTCTTCATTTGATAAAGGTGGTTGAATGTTATGTAAAATATTCTGATATTTTTGAATAAAGCCAATATTAGAACTCTCCTCTGAAGGCAAAGCCCCCATTTTAATAAGTTCATTAACAGATTGCCTCATAGAATCTCCAAATCATTTTTTCATTAATTCTGGATAGTTTGGTATAGCTAGTAATTGCACGCCAAACCATTTCCCCTTGTTCATTAGTGAGCTCAATTGGCAGAATATTGGTTAAAGTCGCTTAAATATAATCTGAATTTAAAAACAAAAAAATCCGAAAAAATATAGAAGATCTTTCCAGCTTTTTTATTAAAGTAATGCATATATTTTCTTTAACTGTTCACAATATTTTTTACTATAAGGTATTTTGATTTTTTTTAGATAATTAATCAGGTTACCTGCATCGCTAGTAATTAAATAATATTCTAATAAATGAATAATAAGAAAATCTTCATAGGGATCATCCACTGAAATAGTGACATCCTTCTCATCATTTCCTTCTTGTTCATCTGGTTCATCCTGAAGGACGACTAACTTAATTGCTATATACTTCAAAAAAGAAGTAAGACTATTCGACAATATGTTTTCTAAATCAGATAAAGTAGCGCCAGATAAATGGATTTTATTTGCATCATATTCGAACAATACCGATGGCAATTCTTCTCCGTTTGTCGTAATTTTATATTTTTGTTCCAATTTATTTAATGCTGTTTTATATAATGAGCTATTTATAAAATATTGAATTTCATTAATATTTACCATTGATTAGCATCCTTTATTATATTTATAACATCATAATCAGTATGCCTATACGGATCAACTGCTTCATGCTCCCACGGAGTTAATTTTGCAAGATTGTCATGATTATGAACATTGTCACCACCAACCTATTGTAAAATACCTTTATGGTGTAATTCTATTGTAACTATCCCCTAAAATAGTACAGCCAAAAAGTAGAAAATTCTCTATGATAAAAGTAAAAGAGGATTTAATTATGAAAAAAATGACTGAACATCAAATCGTCGCTATTTTAAAAGAAGCTGAAGCCGGTATTCCTGTCAAGGAACTCTGTCGCAAATATGGCATGGGTAATTCAACTTTCTATAAGTGGCGAGAAAAATACGGCGGTATGGAAACGTCGGATATTAAACGCTTAAAGGAGCTGGAGGCTGAAAACTGCAAGCTTAAGCAGATGTTTGCCGAACTGAGCTTAAAATCCCAGCTTCAGGAAGAAATCATAAAAAAGCTTTAGTGCCAACAGGGGCACGTAAAACGTGGGCACAGCAACTACAACAAAATCATTCAGTTACTATTGCTATGAGTTGTGCCATTGTTGGTTTAAGCCGTTGTGCTTACTATTATCAAGCTAAGTTACAGGATGATTCGGTGATTGTTTCGGTGTTGAATGCTATCACAGACCGGCATTTACGCTGGGGCTTTCCTAAATGTTTTAATCGTATCAGAAAGCTCGGCTATCAATGGAATCATAAACGGGTATATCGGGTGTATTGTGAATTAAAGCTTAATCTCAGGGTAAAGCGTAAAAAACGCATTCCTCCACGATGCCCGGAAAGGTTATTAGCCCCCAATAAACAAGGTGAATGTTGGTCAATG
>NZ_LZHO01000031.1:0-70558 GCF_001690895.1 Gilliamella sp. Nev5-1
TAGAGCGGTTTGGCTTTAATCCGGTTGGTGTCGGCCTTGATGCGGGTTATTTTACGGCTCCCATTTGCCATTTACTGCTGGCAGAGCAGATATATCCGGTGTTGGGTTATCGTCGTCCCACCCATGGTGCGAATCCCATCAGAAAAAAGCAGTTTATCTATAACAGTCAAAACGATACTTATACTTGCCCAAACGGGCAAACATTAATATATAAAACTACCAGCAGGGAAGGTTATCGTCATTATCATTCTGATGCAACAACCTGCAAAATCTGTCCGTTATTGTCACAGTGTACACAGAGTAAAAATACACAGAAAGTCATCACACGGCATATCTGGGAAGCAGATAAAGAGAAAGCCAACGAGATTCGTTTAAGTCAGTGGGGTAAAAAAGTCTATGCTCGGCGAAAAGAAACGATAGAGCGCAGCTTTGCTGATGCTAAACAACATCACGGACATCGCTATGCACGATTTAGAGGAAGAGCGCAGGTTCAAATGCAGTGTTTATTGGCCGCAACGGCTCAAAATATCAAGAAAATAGCGATAAAGCTATTTTTGTTACGTTTTTTTAGGCTATTTTTTAATTTATTTAATAAAATCCAAATTAAAAAGCCTATTTATGGTTTAAATAAAAAAATAAACCCCGAATTATATCGAGGTTTGTCATCAATCTGAAACCCCAAACTATTGGGGTTTTTATTTAATCGTTTAATATAATAAAAGTCTATTTTTTCAATTCGTGATGAACTGTGCTCAATTATAAGTTTAAATGAGTATCAGACGCTTTTCTTAAAATTTCATAAATTTCGTCTTTAATTTTAAGTTTTTGCTTTTTTAATGCCTCTATAGTTTCGGTCGTATTGACAATAATGCCAGACTCAATATTTTTAATTTTTTGATCTAACTCATTGTGTTGATCGAATAATTTTTGAAAACGTAAATCAGTATTTTTTAATTTAGAAATGATTTCTCGGTATTCTGGAAACATAACGCCTCCTTATAATAGGTTGGATAGAATAATAACAATAGCAGCTATTGCTAATTCAGAATACAATATTATTGGTTGGATTAATAGAAAAATTGCACAAATGGCTACATTGTTTTGTTATTTATAATAAAACAGGTTGAATTATAAATTAAATCACAAATTTAATCATAAAGTTACTAAAGGGGTACCGCATGAGTGAGTCGATTGTAATTGCCAAAAGCCATGGCAAAGATTTATCTGTTATTGCTGCATTGGCTAATCGTCATGGTTTAATTACTGGTGCAACAGGCACGGGTAAAACAGTAACATTACAAAAAATGGCTGAAGGTTTTTCAAAAATAGGTGTGCCAGTTTTTCTTGCTGATGTTAAAGGTGATTTAACGGGGATTGGCGAAAAGGGCATACTATCTGAAAAACTACAGGCTCGTTTAGCCAGCATTGAGGTTGATAATTGGCAACCAGACGCATCACCGATTGAATTATGGGATGTGTTTGCTGAAAAGGGCATTCCCGTTCGTAGTACCGTGTCAGATATAGGGCCGATTCTACTTGGTCGATTACTCGACTTAAATAATGTTCAATCAGGTGTGTTACAACTGATATTTAAAATTGCTGATGATAAAGGACTATTATTAATTGATTTTAAAGATCTTCGAGCATTAATTCAATTTGTAGGCGATAATGCTAAACAATTTACTACGCAATATGGCAATATTTCGCTATCATCAATTGGAGCAATCCAACGTAGCTTATTAACACTAGAACAACAAGGCGCTGAGTTTTTTCTTGGCGAACCAATGCTGGATATTCAGGATTTAATACAAGTTAACGCTCAAGGTCGTGGCATTATTAATATTTTATCGGCTGAAAAATTATATAGCTCACCCAAATTATATTCTGTCTTTTTATTATGGTTATTGTCAGCGCTTTTTGAGCATTTACCAGAAGTGGGGGATCTTGATAAACCAAAACTTGTCTTCTTTTTTGATGAAGCACATTTACTTTTCAATAATATTTCACCAGCATTACTAGAAAAAATAGAACAAGTTGTGCGCTTAATTCGATCTAAAGGAGTCGGAATTTATTTTGCTTCTCAAAACCCGAGTGATATTCCTGACACAATCTTGGGGCAATTAGGCAATCGTGTACAACATGCTTTGCGTGCATTTACACCGAAAGACCAAAAAGCCGTTAAAATAGCTGCTCAAACCATGCGTGCCAACCCAAGTTTTGATACGGAAAAAGCAATAATGGAATTAGGTGTTGGTGAAGCGCTTATTTCATTTCTAGACGAAAAAGGCCGTCCAAGCATAGTTGAACGTGGCTATATTATTGCCCCAGGTTCAAAGATGGGGGCAATGGCGCCAGATAAGTTATCATTAATTGTTCATCAATCTCATCTTTATAATAAATATGTGCAAATGCTAGATCGTCAATCTGCTTATGAATTATTGAAAAATGGATTTTTGTTAGATAGCCTGCCTAGCCAAAATACGAATAGTAACGAGGCCAAAACAGAAGAGGTAAGCAATAAACAAAATCACGGTGGGTTGATTGATTTTTTTAGTACACTTCTTTTTGGCAAGCAAGGTCCAAAAGGTGGGCAACATGATGGTGTGGCTCAGAAAATAGTCAAAAGTACAACTAGGCAAGTCGTCAATCAAATCGGTAAACAGATCACCCGTGGTATATTAGGTGGTTTTAAAAAATAATTAACTTAAGTTTATTATTCCCAAAATTTAGCAAAAGGAGAGTTTGATGTTAAAAATGTTTATAGATTGGTATAAAAAACGTTTTAGCGATCCGCATGTTGTGTCGTTAATGGCTGTGATTGTTGGCTTATTTATTATCATCTATTTTTTTAATAAAATTCTTCTGCCTGTTTTGATTGCTATTGTACTGTCGTATTTACTTGATAGGCCAATTAACTTTTTGCATAAAAAAAACATACCAAGAACGCTGGCTGTTGTGATGGTATTGTTGTTTTTTTTAATGATTGTTTTAGTTGGCTTTATGATTCTATTACCATTAATTTGGCAGCAAAGTATTAGCTTAATCACTAATATTCCGAACATGCTAAATTTCGCTAACAATTTCATTACTACATTGCCAGAGCACTATCCTGAATTAATCGATGTTGGTTTATTTGATTCGATTATCCAAGGTGTTACTAACAAAGTTGTGCAAACAGGTAATTCGTTATTACAATTTTCTATTGTGTCTTTATTTGGGCTGGTTTCGATTACAATTAATGCGGTATTAGTGCCAATAATGATGTTTTTTTTATTAAAAGACAAAGCCAAAATTTGGGGGTATTGCTCAAAAATTCTACCTAAAAATCGTACAATTTTAAACAGAGTTGCAGCGGAAATGGATATGCAAATATCTAATTATATTGTTGGTAATGTTTTACATATCATTATATTGACCGTCTGTGTTTATATTCCTTTTTGGTACTTTAGTTTAGATTATGGACTATTATTAGCTGTACTTGTTGGATTATCTGTGTTAGTGCCTTATGTTGGTATTATTATTTCAAGTATTCCTGTTGTATTAATTGCGCTGTTCCAATGGGGATTGACTACTGAATTTAGCTATTTGCTATGCTTCTATATTTTGATTCAAGCATTAGATGGTAACTTATTAGTTCCTTGTTTATTTTCAGAAAAGCTTAACTTGCATCCACTCGTTATTATTTTGGCGGTGATTGTGTTTGGTGGCTTGTGGGGCTTTTGGGGAATATTTTTTTCAATACCTTTGGCAACATTGGTTAAAGCAATTATCAATGCTTGGCCAAAACTGGATGAATTGAATAATGCCAATAGTGAACTAAAAGCAGATTAGTCATTAATCTGCTTTTAATCAAAGTTATTTGCTGTGATTTTTAAGATAATCTAAAACCACTTCATGGTGGTTAGTTGTTTTAAAATTATCAAATACTTTCTCGATTATTCCATCTTTACCTATTAAAAAGCTAATGCGATGAATTCCATCATAGGTTTTACCCATAAACTCTTTTTCGCCCCAAGTACCAAATGCTTGGGCAACTTCATGATTTTCATCAGATAGCAATGTAAAATTTAATAATTCCTTTTCAACAAATCGAGATAACTTTTCTGGCTTATCGGTACTGATACCCAGTACCGTCACATTATATTTTTTTAACTCATCAGAACAATCGCGCAAATTACAAGCTTGCACAGTGCAACCTGGCGTCATCGCTTTAGGATAAAAATAAATTAAAACTCGTTGACCTTTAAAATCTTTTAAGCTTATTTGCTCTCCATCTTGGTCAGGTAACGAAAATTGAGGTGCTTTTACGCCTTCTTTAAGTGGATTAACCATATAATTATTACCTATTTTAATCGTTTAATGTTCTCTTGGTGTATAAAACAGTGTCATACTTTTAAATTAATTTACTAAAAAAACGACTTGCTGCATCAATGGTGTGATTGATCTCTTTGTCTGTGTGCTTAAGTGACATAAAACCCGCTTCGAAAGCTGATGGTGCAAAGTAAACACCTTCAGTTAGCATATGATGATAGAATTTTTTGAATAATTCAACATCGCATTGCATGACATCTTGATAACAGCTTACTTCAGAAGCAGTTGTAAAAAATAAACCAAACATTGCACCAGCATAATTTACGACTAACGGCACGTTATGCTTTTGGGCAACTGACAATAAACCGTTAGCAAGCTGTGCGGTTTTTTCTGCTAACTCTTGATAGATCCCAACTTCCATTAGTTTAGTTAATGTAGTGTATCCTGCTGCCATCGCAACAGGATTACCAGACAGGGTGCCAGCTTGGTATATTGGCCCGGTTGGTGCTAATTGCCTCATAATATCAGCACGACCACCAAATGCTCCAACAGGCATACCACCACCAATAATTTTTCCTAAACAAGTTAAATCAGGAACAACATCATAATAATCTTGAGCGCCACCCAGTGCGACTCTAAAACCTGTCATCACTTCATCAATAATTAATAAAGCGCCATATTCATCACAAAGTTCACGTAATCCATGTAAAAATTCTTTTTTGGCTGGGATACAGTTCATGTTGCCTGCAACAGGCTCGATGATAATAGCGGCGATATCATTGGGATATTGTTCAAATTGTTTTTTGACTGATTCTAAATTGTTATAATCACAAACTAATGTATGTTTAACAAAATCATTAGGCACACCTGGAGAGGTTGGATGACCGAAAGTCAGAGCACCAGAGCCCGCTTTAACTAACAAATAATCAGCATGACCATGGTAACAACCTTCAAACTTAATAATCTTATCTCGGCCAGTAAAACCACGTGCTACACGAATAGCACTCATGGTTGCTTCAGTGCCTGAATTCACCATCCGTACCATTTCAATTGAAGGCATTAATTGTGTCACTAAATTAGCAACTTTGGTTTCTATTTCGGTTGGTGCTCCATAACTTAAACCATTACGCACTGCTTTAATTACCGCATTGGCAACATCGGGATCGTTATGCCCAAGGATCATTGGTCCCCAAGAACCTACATAATCGATATAGGCCTTATCGTCCACATCATAAATGTATGCGCCGTTTGCTCGCTCAATAAATAAGGGGGTGCCACCCACACCATTAAAAGCACGAACAGGGGAATTCACGCCGCCAGGCATAACGGATAATGCTTGATGATAAAGCTTTTCTGATTTAAATGTGTTTAGCATAACCGGAATAATCTCTCTATAAAAATTTGCTGTATTTATTCATAAAATCAAAATAAATTCAAGTTAGCTATTAAAAATTTATTTAATAGAAGTTTTCTATTTTGTATTTTTATTTGGCAACAGTATATAATGCAAAGATCAATATATTAGGAGAAGAATATGAGCGATGCTTTACCGATTAACTTTACCGATGCGGCAGCTAATAAAGTTAAATCACTCGTCACAGAAGAAGAAAACCCAAATCTAAAATTACGCGTATATATAACTGGTGGTGGATGTAGTGGGTTTCAGTACGGTTTTACCTTTGATGAAAAAGTGAATGAAGATGACCTAGCTATCGAAAAAAATGGTGTATCGTTAGTTATCGATCCCATGAGTTTACAATATTTAGTTGGTGGCACCATTGATTATGTTGAAGGATTACAAGGTTCTCGTTTTGTGGTTGATAATCCTAATGCAACAACAACTTGTGGCTGCGGTTCTTCTTTTAGTGTTTAAATTGCATTTGTTTTTTTACACTATTAGCTTTTATCGCTAAACAAACAATCATACTTTTCTGATTTTTAGTCAAATAGAACAATAAAGCCACAAAACATGACAAACATTGAGCAGTTAGACAATAATTTTAATATTTTTGTTGACGCCAAATTTTAGATGGGTAAAATGCACAGCATTCAAAACGCAGTTACTCTTAAGTAACCAGTTTTGAGCCCGGGTGGTGAAATCGGTAGACACAAGGGATTTAAAATCCCTCGGCCTTTTTGGCCGTGCGAGTTCAAGTCTCGCCCCGGGCACCATTAAACAAACACTTCTTATGCGGGAATAGCTCAGTTGGTAGAGCACGACCTTGCCAAGGTCGGGGTCGCGAGTTCGAACCTCGTTTCCCGCTCCAATATTTAATTGACTACCATTTAGATAATTTATAGTTAGTAAAACAACAGCATTAAAATTAGAATTGATTTCTGATATTAAATAGGCTTTAAATAATAAGCCATCAAACTTATCTGTTTTATATCCATTTAATTTAACTCTACTTTTTATTAACTCCATATCATAATTATCGGGTAATTTGATTTTATATTGCATAGCGTACATGAGCATCACCTCTCGATTTAAATAATTAAAATAATTATAAATGGCAGATATTATTATTGAATAATCTTAGTCTATGATAGGGATATCAAAAATAATGATAATGGACTTTAAGGGATAAACTATTAAAATAACAAAAGAAACATTTTTTCAACTGAAATTGTCAATAAAACAACGGGTGCAATCGAATATGAATTAGATCGTCATTATTATAACGCTGTTGTTACATTTAATAGATTAAAGAATAAAAATTACGCTTTAGCCAAAAAGCATTATTTAGCAGTTGGTATGCTAAAAAGTAGTAAGGCTAAAAATATGGGTAATTTCCCAATATTAATTAATCGTGATATTTCATGCCCTCTTAGAAAATTATCCATTCAACTTTATCAAGAAACACGAATACTCATTGAAACTGATACGTTAAATAATATCTTATCAATCGTTAAACAAGGTGATGCGATTGTATTACTTCCCCTATCTTTGGCGATAAATGAGCTAACGACTGCTGATGAACATAGTCATGATATCATTTATTATGAATATAAAAATAATGCTTAATAATTTGCTATTGTTATTATCAGATCACTTAAATTCCATCACTGATTATATTAAACTGCAAATGAGTGATTATTTTAACTGGAATACACAAGAATTTAGATGCTAATAAATAACTTATCTAAACACTAAATCAGTATTGAACAGCTTAGATTGCAATTTAATCACTATATGGATTGGTTTAATTACAATAGACTTCATTTGCCTTTAGATTATCAGCCATTAATTAAAAATAAAGTGAACCTATGGCCTTATCTTTTTGGCACTAAAAAGAGTAGGGCATACCAAGATGATTCGTAACACTCTGTAAGTGACGTTTAGGACAACGAGGGTTGGTTATCAAGACAAGGATTAGGTTTAGTCAATCGTTATAATTTTCACATTGGTAGCTTTAAAAAAGCTCGCTTTAGCCAAACTAAAGCGAGTGTTATTATTTAATGGTGACTTGGCCGTTCATTAGCATGGGGAGTAGCCAGTCTCTTAATTCACTTAGGTTAATATTTTCAAAAAAATTATGTCGCCACTTCTCATATATTGGTATAACAATTTCATTATATTTATTCGAAATATTTATCATAGGTAGAATTATCTTAGCCTCTTTTAGGAATTTAAAGTGCCTTGCATATCCGTAACGCGTTAAATTTAAATTATTAACCATTTGATATAACAAGTAGTTAGGAATTCTTTCCTCTTTGGATATTAGAATTTGTGTACCATCTGCTCCTCTAGAGTAATCAAAATTAACTAGTTTCACAATTGTTGTATGATCACCGAATATAATATGGGCATCCTTTACCTCAAGTACTGATTCTTTAGTATCAGTAAAACCACAAATATATTCTTGTCCTTGATCCACAACTGGATACTTTCCACTACGAAGAATATTTTTGTTTAATACTTTAATTGTATGAGGAACTTTATCTAAAACCTCCTCAATTATTCCATCTCTCCAACCTTCAGGTATCTCGCGTTTCAGGGTGGTGTTATAAACCATTTTACCGCCTGAACTTTTATAGGACTTGCCTTCTTCATTAGGAAAATCAAACTGCACAAACCAGTAGTCATATAAGGTTTTTGCCATCGCTTCTAATTCAGCATTAATGCGATTGTTTAGTTCGATTTTTTTATCTAACAAAAATAATAACTCTCCAATTTCCTTTTGATTCTGATATTTCATATTAGGAATATTAAAGTTTAATATTTGCTCTTTATCACCTCTTGGCATTCTTGTTCCTTTAGCACCTTTCATTATGTATGAAAAAAAATCATCACGGAATAAAGAGTAATATAAAAAACTAGAATCAACGTTAGAGTTAGCCCTAAGCACTAACACGTCTGCAGAGCAACCACCTTCATGATTTGCAAACCAAATCTTTTTTAAATAAGGGCGTATATTGGCAATTAATATATCTTTCTGCTTAAAATGTGTCACTTTAATGTTGTTTTTTGGCTTAAAGCTAGCAATTGTCTTGCCTAATCTATTTTGTAAAATATTTTCTGTACTAACATACGTGTTTATATCGAGTATCTCAGAGCTGATTTTTTGGCTAACATAAAAAGCACAATCTTTAAGCCGCATTATTTTACTCATACCTCAATCCTCGCTAACTGCTTTTTAATTTCCTCTTCTAACATATGAGATTCTTTAAACAGTTCTTCTAGATTTTGAGTATAGCCTTGCATTTTGGCGGCGAATTCTTCGGGTGTGATATCCACGTACTCAATTTTCACATCAAAATATTGCCCAGCACTTAAGGAGCAGTTTTTATTGATAATTTCCTCATTGCTCACCACCACTGAAAAATCCTCGTGCACTTGTTTTTGATTAAAGGCATCGATAATTTGCTGTTCTTCTGCTGGAGTAAGTACGGTTTTTTGGTTTTTGCCGTCTTTCACTTTTTCACCAAGGTTGGATGCATCAATCAAAACCACCTGATCTTTATTGGTGGCATCAATAAACACAATAGAGACATTGGTGCCTGTGGTGGCAAAAATATTACTGGGCATGGAGACCACCCCTGCTAGCATTTTGTTATTCACCAAATACTCACGGATTTTTTTATCAATGCCTGATTGTGCGGTAATAAAGCCGGTGGGCACTACTACTGCCGCTTTCCCTGTGGGTTTTAAGGAAGTGATAATATGCTGTAAGAACAATTGGTAAATTTCCATTTTGTTCTTATCCTTGGCTTTGATTTTTGGAATGCCAGCAAAAAAGCGCTCTTTATTGGCTTTTGTATCTAACTCTTTTTGATAATCGCTAAAATCTAGCTTAAAAGGTGGATTAGATACAATATAGTCAAATTGTTTTAAGTGGCCACCTTCTTTATGGTAAGGGTGTAAGATGGTATTACCTTGTATCACATTCGGAATAGAATGCACGAGGCCATTCAAAATTAAGTTTAAGCGTAATAGGTTAGATGACTTTTGTGAAATATCTTGGGTAAAGATGCTGCATCTTGCTTCACCAATAGCATGGGCGACGTTCATTAATAAAGTGCCCGATCCCGCCGAAGGATCATAACAGCTGACATTATTTACTTTGCCTCGTTGCTCAACAGGCACGAGCACTGCCGCCATAATACGAGCGACGGCATGGGGGGTGTAATATTCAGCATATTTACCGCCACTATTGCTGTTATAGTCTTTGATAAGGTATTCAAAAATAGTGGCGTAAAAGTCAAAGCCTTTTGAGAAGATATGCTCAAAGCTAAAGTCTACCAGCTTATTGATTATAGCACGGCAAAAGTCATCTTTTTTGCTGTCATCGGCAATAAAGTTGCTGATGCGGTCAAACAAAACCACCTTAGCGCCGCCTTCCGTTTTAATGGAGAATACGTCGGTATTGCTACTGGCAATATCGATTAGCGTGTCATCAAAGGTATTAGCAAAATCTTCTTGATTTTGGTTGTTAAATAAATAGCCAATAAAATGTACTGGCTGTAGGTGCGCAACCCCTGCGGGTAAACTCAACAGGAGCATTTCGTACTGTTCATGCTCCATTGATGTCAATACTTCTTCCCACTTATCGCTTTTAGCTATGTTAGGTTGTATTTTTTTTACCGCCGAGGCAAATTGGTCGTTTAAAAATTTATAGAGAAAAGCTTGGGTGATGATTTTAAATTCGTTGCCATCGTTACCTAAGCCGTAGTTAGCACAAATAGCTTTTAGATCGTCAATTAACTTTCTAGTTTGTTCTTGAAAGGCGAGTTCAACTACCACTGAGGAGCTCCGTTAGTAAATTCTTTAAGGTATTCTTTAACCACCAGCTCATTAATATAACGAGAGGTAGTAGGATTTAATTTAATCTGTTGTTGCGTCATAAATTGCTTAATAACCGTTGGCATAGTAATTTGTTTAAAATACCCCTCATTGTTTAGAAGTTGTAAGTTTTGTAATACTTGCTCGTCGGTATCGTGTTTTACACCATTTAGTGCTTCGAAAATTTTACGTTCATTGGTGCTTATTTCGTTTTTTTCTGTTAAGCGTTTATGAATGCGAGCGTATTTTACATCACCTGAGTATTTTTGACGAAGCAAATTATTCTCTCTATTTAATACTTTGACACGCTCATAAATTTTATTGAGTATTTCTGTATTGGTTTTCATTTCTTCTTGGGTTGTTGCACTCAAGTTCTTTTTCTTAAATAGCCTTTCCAGCTCTTCTTTTAGTGTGATGAATTTTGGGTCGTCTTGATCAAAATTATTGTTTAGCGCCTCACGGGTGCGTCTGAGTGTTTGCTGATAATCGTCTGCCAGTTGCAGTTCTTCTTCTCCCACTTTAATAAACTCAAAGAGAATATCTTCTAAGGCAATATTTAAAAGATTGGTGGTCTCTGTGCCTTTTTCTAGGTTCTCTTTTAAGTTGAGCAGATTAAGCCGATTAGTCGCCTCACGGTAAAGCAGATTCAGTTTATTAAAATCGAGTTGATCTAAGAAGCTAGACTCTCCTTGTAGGCGAATAAGGTTGTATAGGCTCTTGGCATTAGCTAAGGCTTTTTTAAGAACTAAAATTGTTTCACGATCGTCTATTTCATTAATTTGCTGTGAAAAAATTTCAGCATTGGTGATATCGTATTTAAATAGCGTATCTTTAATCTGTTCAATTTCTTGCTGGATTTCTTCTTGCGATTTAAACAGTTGTGAATAACTTTCTATTTCATCACCCAGCTCGTCTTGTAGCTCTTTGAAATAGGCTTTATTGGTATCATCAAACTCTTTGCGAATATCGGCAAAATCAACTACATAGCCATAACGAAAATCTTTATAAGGCCGATTTACTCGCGTTAGGGCTTGCAGGAGGTTGTGGGTACGTATTACACGACCTAAATAGAGTTTTTTTAATCGTCTGGCATCAAAACCTGTTAATAGCATGTTAAATACAAAGAGTAGATCTATTTTGCCGGCTTTAAAATCTTCAACCCAGTCTTTACGCTGTTGTTTTGTGCCTACGTCGTGCAAAATTAACGCGGCTGTTTTAACTTCGTTATCTTGCTTACGTTTGACAGCGTAGTTTGTGATTGGTTCCGCCACTTTCAATTGAGTTAGTTCGTTATCATTGGCCGCTACTTGGTTAATTTGCTGGTTGTTTTTTGGGTAACGATCATTAAATAGCTTAAAGAGTTGCTTGGCTTGTTCCGCACTGTCGCAGATGACCATTGCACCGATGGTAGACTCAGCGAGAGCGCCTCTGCTTTTTTGAAAGTCAGCAATAATATAATCCAGCATAGGATCGACAAAGCTAGGGTGGGCATAAATAAATTTTTTATCCACATCCCCTTGTTGAATTTCTGCTTCCTCTAAGGCTTTTTGTAAGGCCATTTTGTAGTGAGTGGCGATTTCTTCACGAATCAATCTTAAGGTGTAACCATCGGCAATAGAGGCGTTATAATAGTATTTATGAATATAATCGCCAAATAATTGACGCGAGTTATAGTCTGTACCCAATAATGGCGTACCTGTTAAACCGATTTTAATCGCATTGCGATCAGATTGCTCTAGATTGGCTAAAAAGCTACCTTTGGGGTTATAACTGCGGTGTACTTCATCTAAAAAATACACCCGTTGGATACTGACATCGTAATCACTTGTTGAAACAACATCGGGATCATCTTTAAATTTTTGAATATTGACCACTGTTATTTCAGGTTTACCGGTATTATTATGAATCGCTTTAGTAGCTTTAATATCTTGACTAAATGCCTCGCGCGAATCGATGGTATAAACTGTTAAGCCTCGGCAAGTAAATTCGCGCTGTGCTTGAGTGAGCAGATCGATTCGATCCACAATAAAATAAAATTTAGGAATAATCTGCTTTTGCTGAAAATAATCGGTTAAAAACCGAACGTTATAGTAGGCTAGCGCGGTTTTACCACTGCCTTGAGTATGCCAGATAATGCCTTTTTTAATCCCCTCATTAAGCTTATGTTCAATCGCTTTTGTTGCAAAAATTTGCGGATAACGCATTATGTGCTTTTCAAGCCCTTGTGTTTCTGCCACATAAGTAAGCGCATAGCGTAAAATAAAAGCTAATCTGTCTTTACTTAATAATGAGGTACAAATACGGTTCGTTGGTCTAAGCTCATTTTTATTGAGCTTAAACTCCTCACTGCTTCGCAGAGTTTCCTTGTTATTATCTTTGAGAATTTCTAGCACTTTTTGTTCATCAAGTGGCTTAGAAAGCTCAGGTAAAATTAGTGTTTGTTCTTCTCTAAAGTAGTTGAAAATAGGCTCACCATAAGAAGCACTGGCATAAAATGCGCCTTGTAGTGGTTGAACGGCGCCATCTTCATACTCCATGTTATTAGAAAAGATCATAAACTGGGTTATATTCACAAATCGCTTAAATTTTTTATTTTGGAAGCGCTTGTTGATTCGATCACGTTCGGCTAATATTCCTTCAGGATTATTGGGTTTTTTCACCTCAATAAAGACTAACGGCATACCATTAATTAATAATGTTATATCAGGTCTAAACTCTTCATCACCATTTTTATAGGTTAGCTCTGTTACTACGTGAAAGCTATTGTTATTAAAATGCTCAAAATCAATGAGTTTTGTACCTGAGCGAGCAGTTAATTTCTCATAAAAGGCTTTACCTAAATCCTCATTGTCTAAGCTTAGCTTTACTTCCTCCAACAATCGTCCAACATCATCTTGCTCTAAATGAGGGTTGATTTTTGTAACCGCTTGACGGAATAACTCAGGGAAAATATTTGTGTTAATATCCCATTGTTGTGTTTTGAGCGATAAATAATGATACCCCAAACGAACCAAATGCATAATGGTTGGTATTTTTACGCGTGTATCTTCATTGAATGCCATGGCTAATCCCAATTTTTTGTAGTAGTCAAGACCAGATTTTACAATAACCCCTACTGATAATGGTTTCAGTAGGGTATTAGCTAGTCTGAATTGTTATCAAGTAATGTTTAAACAAGTGCTATTACTTGACGTGTTTCTCCTTAATAAGTTCGATTATTATTGTAATAATCTAACCATTCGTCCAGATCTTTTTGTAATTCCTCTAAGCTAATATCTAGCTTTTTCTTAAAAACGGCCTAATGAAACATTTGTATAATGATTTTATGTAATTATCCCCTAAAATAGTACAGCTAAAAAGTAGAAAATTCTCTATGATAAAAGTAAAAGAGGATTCAATTATGAAAAAAAACTGAACATCAAACCGTAGCTATTTTAAAAGAAGCAGAGGCAGGTATTCCTGTTAAAGAGTTGTGCCGTAAATAGGGTATGGGTAATTCAACACTGAGCTTAAAATCACAGCTTCAGGAAGAAATCATAAAAAAGCTTTAGTGCCCACCAAGGCACGTAAAATGTGGGCACAGCAACTACAACAAAATCATTCGGTTACTATTGCAATGAGTTGTGCCATTGTTGGTTTAAGCCGTTGTGCTTACTATTATCAACCTAAGTTACAGGATGATTCGGTGATTGTTTCGGTGTTGAATGCTATCACAGACCGGCATTTACGCTGGGGCTTTCCTAAATGTTTTAATCGTATCAGAAAGCTCGGCTATCAATGGGATCATAAACGGGTATATCGGGTGTATTGTGAATTAAAGCTTAATCTCAGGGTAAAGCGTAAAAAACGCATTCCTCCACGATGCCCAGAAAGGTTATTAGTCCCCAATAAACAAGGTGAATGTTGGTCAATGGATTTTATGAGTGACAGTAGTCGTAATCAACGTCGCTTTAGGACATTCAATGTCATCGATGACTTTAATCGTGAGGCGTTAGGGATTGATATTGCAGTAAGCTTACCCGCAGGAAGGATTACCCGTTACTTAGATAAACTGGCCGAATATCATGGGTATCCATTAAAAATGCGGGTCGATAATGGGCCAGAATTTACAGGGAAAGCCTTTATAAACTGGGCTAAATCACATGATATAACCATTGATTATATCCAGCCCAGTAGCCCATATCAAAATGGCTATATTGAACGATTTAATCGTACCTATCGCACTGAGGTACTTGATTTATATCTATTTAATAATCTAGAACAAGCAAGAAAGGTAACCGAAGAATGGCTAACGATTTATAACACCGAAAGACCGCATGAGGCACTAAATAACATGACACCGCTCGAATATAAAACGTTAAAACAGGCTGCTTAATTTTCTACGTTAATAGTGTACTAAGTTTGGGGTATTTACACTTTTATAAGCTTACTAACAAAGCATCCGGAATTGTTCTAGATTTCAATGTGATAAGCTTACTTAACTTCAATAAAAATAATTTTATATTTAGGATAAATAAAAAAATAAATGCAAAGTTCGTTCAGGGCCTGATTTTAAAAGGATTCTATTTAATCAAATCTACATCTATCATCACATTGTTACTAGAATCCAATTCTAGTTGATTATGCTATTTTTAGATATCTTTACTACCCATAGAAATCAACAGTGGAACGACAATTAAGCAAAGAAATAATAAAAATAAAATTTGATAGTTAGATATATTCAAGACTAGGCTACCGAGATAAGTACCGATCCCACCACCGCCAAAAATGGCAACACCAATAATACCTGATGACAGACCTTTATCGTTTAATGCAAGATCAAGCGCTCGACTTGCAAGAATTGATTGAACTAAAATATATCCCATTCCAAGCAGCATTGTTGCTATATAAGTCAGAATAATATTATGGCATATGAGCAAGAGTAACGACATTATTGAACAAGAGAACCCATACATTAATATTTTCCGATTTGAAAAATCTTTTAATAATAATCTGTTAAGGAACCCGGTCAAAAAGCAGACAATACCAAATAACATAAGACCAACACCAACATATTTATAATCAACCCCAAGAGCAGTTGAAAAATAAGCACCTATATAAGAATAAGTTCCAAGGACAATAAAACCATTGCAAAATGCAATAAAGTAAATTTTACGCAATGTGCTCTTTTTTAATAACGAAAAAATAGCTTTAATAAATGCCGATTTTTGTGTATTGATAAAACCACTGGAAGGCAAAAAAAATATAGAAAGAAATGATAGAAGAGATAATATTGAAAACAATATAAATATATTTCTCCAATTACTAATTTCAATTAACCATCCACCAACTGCTGAACTTAATCCCTGACCTAAAAATATTAAACCAAGAAAAAGTCCGACCAATTTAGTTAAAATTTCTTTTTTGTATAGCTCACCTAAAATCCCTAATGAAACAGCGATAATCCCTGCTGCAAATAATCCAGTGATAAACCTACATACTGTAAGTAAAATAATAGTGGGAGCTATCGAGCACAATAAGGTAGATAATGATAAAAAAAACATCAGTAATAACAATATCTTCTTACGCCCATAACGATCGCTATAGTACCCATAGACCGGTTGAAGTACGCCATATGGGATTAAATATGCGGTCAAAACGATGCTTGCTTGTGAAATTGAAATTGCAAAATCTTCTGACATACTAGGTAAAAGAAGTGAAGCAACCCAATTATCGGCTGCTGAAATAAATCCTGCAAATCCAACTAAAATAAGAACAAAATAATTCTTCATAAAATTCATGATAATACCCCGGCTATTGAGTAACTTTCCTTATAAAATAGATAGTAAACTATTTCAAGTGAAAAGTATTGATAATTATCTGAGAATCTTTCTACAATATCCTTGTGTGTTGTTTACCGGCAATCCAATAAGAGTATTATAATTACAAAATATGATAATTAGTATAACAGCAACCTTGTGCCAGCCTCTTACTGGCACAAATTCTTTGGAATGTTATAGGTTTTCAATTAAATAATAGATTTAGTGGATCATGGCTGTAATGACTCGCGTAATTTTTATTATGAATTGTTCGATTAATTGACTTTTCTAAATATGCTAACATTTCGTCAAATACAGAGTTTCCTAGGCTAAATCGATTGACTCCTGCTAACTGAAGATCATCTATGTTACTGATGTTAGGTAAATTTAAAATGTTTAAGGGGAGCGCTATTTCATCGGAAATCTCACGAATTTCATTTAAATTGCTTAACCCTGGAACAAATAAACAGTCGGCACCAGCACTTTTATATATAGAAGCCCTAGCCATTGTTTCAGTCAATTTATCATGACAAAATGGGCTCAAATAAGTATCAGTCCTTGCATTAAGAACAAAATGAGGAAACCCTTTGGCGAGCAATGTTGATTTGATGAGCGATATAATTCTTGAAAAATTTGTCGGGGATTGTAAGCTTCCACTAATTTGCGAATCTTCAATATTAATTCCAGAACATCCGATATCTGCTAATTTAATCACGTTATCGACAATATCAGTTACTCGAGATGAATACCCTTTTTCCATATCAACAGATAAGGGGATTTTTACTACCTTTAGAATATTTTGAGCATTATGCAAAACTGTGTAGAATGTGATGTTTTCACCATCTTTCACGTTGTTGGTGGCCGATAGTGCGCTACTTGATGTACCTAAAGCTTTATAACCAGCCTTCTCATAAATTCTTGCTGAAAGCACGTCCCAGCAATTAGCCAAAACAAAAAAAGATTTTTTAGAGTGTAACGCTTTGAAAGTAGAATAATTCATAATTTATTTTAGCCTTTACTATTTTCAGTCAATAAACATCCCCGTAGTGTGGACTATTAACCGTAGTTATATTTGTGAAATAAAACCCATTTTTAAAAAAAATGGAACCATATAATCATTGCAATCCAGAATGATTGTTTTTTTACCTCTTAAATTTGCAAGTTTTTCCGCTTGCGCTAACAAGTTACAACCCAAACCTAAGCACCGAAAATCTTTTGAAACCATCAATTTTGTTAAAAATATAGAATTATTTTTAGTAACAGATTGAAGCATTAAACTATATTCTGAATTAAGCATTTTCTCAGACTCTATCAACCTGATGGTGGCAACGACCTTGTCCTTAAAATGAGCAGCATAAATTATGGAATAGGGTTCTAAATCATCATAAATTATTCTTTTGGAATGGTTTAAATCCGATATTTTTCGATTCATTTCCACATAATAAATTTGATACCAAAATTGATATATTGGTAATCGATTAAAAGGTTTTTTTATATACTCCAAAAACGAAATATTTTTATTATTTGATTCATCATTAATATTACACATAAATAACAGTAATCCTTTCTGAAAACTAAGACATACTCAAAATAAATTAACATTATTTTTTAGCAATGATTCATGGTTAAGAAGCCATTTTTTTGTTATCAGGCCGCCAGCATAACCTTTCAAACCACCATCAGAGCTTATTACACGGTGGCATGGCACAATAATAGAAATTTTGTTCAATGAACAAGCATGACCAACCGCTCTTGATTTATTTTTTGAACCAAGGTAAATAGCTATTTCTTTATAAGTACTAGTGTAACCAAAAGGAATTTTGAGTAATTCATCATAGACAGTGGACGAAAAGCGTGTTCCCTGAGATATGAAAGGAAGACAAAAAGTGGTCAATTTTTTAGAAAAATAGAGTATTAATTGCTGTTTACATAATTCAGTGATTTTGTTTTTATTAATTTCTGATGCTGTGTTAGAAAACATTACTTCAATGATATGTTCATTTGTAGCAACTATATTTGCAAAATGCCAAGGAAATGATTTTGGGCATGTAAGTTGATCAAAATACATCACAAATTGTTCCATAAATGAATACTCAAATAGCTTCTCCACGGTGCAGCACTATCACTATTTCGAAGCTCATATTTATCGAGCGCTTTTTTTATACCTAAATCCGTTTCCATCCAAATATCTGAAGCATTCATTCCTCTTAACTTTATATAATTGATAGTCCACGGACCAATACCTTTTACTTGGCTCAAACTATCGATATGTGAATTTATATCGTAATCGCAGCACCACTGAGAAAATGCAAATAATGTATTTTTTTTGGATTGAGTTGTTTTCATTCTGTCTAACCCAGACGCTGTAATTTCTTTTGGGCAGGGAAAGTAATGATTTGCTTGTTCATCTTTTTTGTGAAAAATAGAAGCAAATTGATTTAGTAAATTGGTCGCCGCGGAAACAGAGACTTGTTGACCACATATAGCTCGAATTCCTGCTTCATATGGCGAAAGAACACCAGGAATATGCAACCCTTTATTTTTTATTATAGATGGATATAAATTTTTAAGCCGATCTTCAATAAAATTAATATTTGAATTCAAATCAAACATGGCTGAAATTTTTCTTAAGACTTCTGCCATTTTGGGTAGAAATGACCTAGATAAAGTTATAATAAAAACACGATCTTCGCACTTGATTTCAAAGTAGCCTTTGATATTTTCAATTTCTATTGTGCGTCGATAGACTCTACCTTCGATACTTTCGATGTTGCTAATAAGCCTTTTTGATTGAAATGTGAGGAAAAAATCCCAATTGTAAAAATTTATATAAGGTATTTTTAAATCAATTGTTAGTTTCGCCCCATCCTTAGTTTTACTAAGTAATTTTCGAACTGGAACTTTCAAAAATCGATTAATCAGGTTATAAAGACCACTAACGCAACTATATCCACACGCTTCTGATATTTCAACAATACTTAAATTTGATGAGTATAACAGTTTTTTCGCAAATAATGCTTTTGTCATATCTTGAAACTGTTTTAAAGGTATTCCTAAGTTTTTTGTAAACGCTTTATTTAGATTTCTACTGGAAGTAAATAAGGCTGATGCAATATCTTCTACACTAGATGTCAGCATTTCTCCTGATTGGATCAACTTTATAGCTTGTTGCGTAAATATAGAGTAACGAGAAAGCTCGTTAAAATTTGGCGAGAATTCGGGTTTACAACGAAAACACGGGCGATAACCTGCGCTAAGGGCTTCTTCTTTGGATAAGTAGTAGGTAACATTTTTTTCCAGTGGTAGTTTTGCAGGACAAATTGTTCGACAAAATATTTTTGTTGTTTTAACAGCAATAAATACTTTGCCATCAAACCGAGGATCTCTGCTTATACGAGCTTGCCTAAATACCTCTGTTGTATATTTTTCCATTAGGAATACCCAAATTTAATCAAGTAAGCCATCATATCACCATTGTGTTTGAATATTTTTCCAAAAATCGGAATTCAATGTTAATTACAATAAATTTAGTGACTTTTCTGGCAAAATTTAATTAAAGAAAGGGGGTATTAAATATAAACTTTCATATGTCTCAATGTAGGCGACTTTATCATTTATAACATGTTGATTTAGTATAAATAAATTGAAATAAAAACTTCAATAAAATCAATGGGTTTTCTGAACGACTTTTTGAGGTGAAAATATTTGCTTTTATAATACTGGTTTATTTCAATATTATATTAACAGTTATGCTCATGTTTTATTTAAGAAATTAAATCTATAATTTAGATAGGCTCAAAAATACTGCTCGTAAATAAATTTTTATAGATTAGAATGATATAGCTAGTAAAACACAGTCATTTAAAAAATGAAGTGATGCAAACAAGAATATAACTTAATGGTGATAATAATGTTACAACAAATGGGTAAAGCTGCAAAACTGGCATCATACCAATTAGCCCAATGTCCAATAACAATCAAAAATAAAGTATTGACGATGATTGCTGATTTATTAGAACAGCACTGCACAGCTATTTTAGTTGCAAATGAGCGTGATATTGAAATAGCAAAAACACAGGGGCTGAGCGCGGCTATTATTGATCGGTTATTATTAACCCCTGAGCGGTTAATGGCTATTGCTAATGATGTTCGTAAAGTGGTTTCATTAACCGATCCCATTGGTCAAATTATTGATGGTTCAACCCTAGATAGTGGTTTAAAGCTACAACGTCGCCGAGTGCCTTTAGGGGTGATTGGCGTTATTTATGAGGCTCGGCCAAACGTCACCATTGATATTGCTACGCTTTGCTTAAAAACGGGTAATGCAGCAATATTGCGAGGTGGAAAAGAGACCATGCACACAAATGCTGTGACTATTTCTATCATTCAGCAGGCATTAGACCAAGCAGGATTACCTAAAGCAGCAATACAATGTATTGATAATCCTGATCGCAAATACATTACTGAATTACTTAAACTTGACCAATATGTTGATATGATCATTCCACGTGGAGGCGCTGGCTTACATAAATTATGCCGTGAGCATTCAACAATTCCTGTCATTACTGGTGGTATTGGTGTCTGTCATATTTTTGTTGATGAAAGCGCTGACTATGATAAAGCTCTTTCTATTATCGTAAATGCTAAAACTCAACGACCAAGTACGTGTAATACGCTTGAAACGCTTCTTATTCATCGAAACATTGCAGATAAATTCTTACCTAAATTTAGTCAAATTATGGCTGATAATGATGTTGTGTTGCATGCTGATCCCAATTCTTATGAAATATTAAAATGTTGCGTTGCAAATGTTTTTGCTGTTGAAGATCAGCACTTACGCCAAGAATGGCTATCAAAAGATTTAAATGTAGTCATGGTTGACTCACTTGAACTCGCCGTAGAACATATTCGTGAATATGGTAGCGGTCATTCCGAGGCCATTTTAACCCGTAATTTATCTAATGCACAGCAATTCACTAATTTGGTTGATGCGGCAGCAGTTTATGTCAATGCTTCAACACGTTTTACCGATGGTGGACAGTTTGGCTTAGGCGCTGAAGTGGCTGTCAGCACACAGAAATTACATGCACGAGGACCAATGGGGCTTGAAGCTTTAACTACTTATAAATGGGTTGGTTATGGCGATGATTTAATCCGCCGATAATCAAAGAACCGTTTTTAATGATTTCAACTTAATTTGATATCTAAGTTTTTATAATTAAGTGTTTATAATCTAAGAGTAAAGTTACAAATGAATAAAACGATAAAAATTATTAAACTTCAATTGGGCTTTTTAGAACTCGACCTAACTTAATTTTAGTCGATATCTTTGTTAACTCACTATTGCCGTTTACTTGCAAATTAAATGGGTAATAAATTAAATGTAAATATTTTTTTACATAATGATAATATACCATAATGTGTCAAATGGCTAATAACGTTGGGTAATCGTTTAAGATTATTTTATATAGGTATAATTCAAGCATAATAGCAATAGAAGCATTGCTGGTTTATTCATTATTTGATATATCCAATTACAAAATATTTTGTAATTCATGCCTAAATTAATAATCTTGCTAAAACAGTGAATTGTATTTTAGGTTTATTTAAAACGACTTTTGATTATAAAAGCGTGTTAAAAAACGATTAATAACGCAATTTATAGCATTAGCTGAATAAAATACTTCAATATTTTGTTTAAGCTAATGCTATTTTTAATAAAAAATCATCATATTTAGATGTTAATGTCCCGCAACTTTCGAGAATAAATTAATAATCACTACACCAAACATGATAAATCCCATGCCTATTAGTGCTGCTAAATCTAAGGTTTGTTTTAGAAAGATCCACGCAATTAAACTGATTAATACAATGCCGATTCCAGACCAAATCGCATAGGCAATACCAACAGGAATGGTTTTTAATGCTAATGAAAGAAGATAAAACGATGCACTATAGCCAATAATAGTAATAATTGAGAATATCAAATTAGTGAAACCATTTGATAGTTTCAATGAAGATGTAGCTATTACTTCACAAATAATTGCAAAAAATAGTAATAAATATGAATTCATATAAGTGCCTATGATTGTTAAGTTAAGAAGATAATGATCTAAAGTTAATAGACATAATTAATATTTTTCGGTGTTTTGTTTTTACATCATTAATTATGAATAAAAGGTAAAATAGATAGCTATTAATACTTGAAATGGAAGATACTTATGGTGGTGTGAGGGGGTGCTTAACAATAGCCAACTGAGTATGATCAGTTATTTTAGCCCTCGTATCCACTATATACAAAAAACAGTAACTATCTCTATACAATTATTATACCTAAAAATAAGGCGCTTAGTAGTTTTTTGTAATGTTAAATATTTATATATAAACATCGTAATATTATTAAACATCTTTTTATCGGAGGGCTTATTTTTCTGTACTTGAATTGCAAATAAATTTCTGTTTTTTTAGTGGTTTTGTCTCTACTTGATATTAGGAATACCACAATCAATTTTATTTGTTATCAATAGTTAAATTGATTGAATATCAAACCGATTGGGCTATAATGCGATAATTATTAAACAATTTATATTGATAATGATTATTGGTTTTATTGGTGCAGGTAAAGTAGGATGTACACTAGCAAAGCATTTTACTTTATGTGGCATAAAGGTAGCGGGATTTTATAGTCGAACCTATGCTCACACACAAGAGGCGAGCGATTTTACCCAAAGCCAAGCATATTCAACTTTAGCTGATTTAGTTAATGACTGTAATTGCTTATTGCTCACAGTGCCCGATGACCAAGTAACTAATGTTTGGCAAGATCTTTGTCTGTTGCCTATTACTAATAAATGGATTGGTCACTGTAGTGGTTTGCTTACATCGCATATCTTTATCAATAATCAATCTGTTCATCCTTTTGCTTTTTCTTTACACCCCTTATATGCCATATACGATCGGTTTGATTGTTATCATGCCATGCCGAAAGTTTTTTTTACGTTAGAAGCTAATAACAACGTGATTTTTCAGCTACAAAAGCGTTTAAGCCTATTAAAAAATCCTATCGCGATCCTTTCAGCCAAGAAAAAGCATCTTTATCATGCCGCTTGTGTTATGTTAAGTAATCAGGTTATTGCTTTAGCACAAGTTGGGACTAGCTTGCTGGCTCAAAGTGGATTAGACAAAGAATTTACTGAACAGGCTTGGCACGCTTTATTTCTAGATAATGCTAATGCGGTTTGCCGTGTGGGGGTTATTGGAGCCTTAACTGGGCCTGTTGAGCGAGGAGATGTTGAAACAATTAAACAACATTTAAATGCTTTGCCAGCCGAATATAAGTCTATTTATCAACAATTATCCGCTATTTTACTTAAAATGAGTCGAACAAAGCATCCAAATAAGGATTATCGACAATTAGAATTGGAGTTGTTATCTTGAAAAATACTATTGTTACTTTACAAAAGCGTAAACAAAACCGTCAGAAAATTACCATGTTGACGGCGTATGATTATACGACAGCCAAATTGATGGACGAAAGTGGCGTGGATTGTTTATTAGTTGGTGATTCTTTAGGTATGGTTATGCTTGGCTACGATAGCACCGTATCGGTTACGATGGATGATATGATCCACCACTCAAAAGCGGTCGCAAGAGCAGCAAAATCCGCATTTGTTGTTACAGATTTACCTTTTATGTCTTATCACACCTCGGTTTACGATGCTGTTTTAAATGCGGGTCGCTTAGTTAAAGAAGGTCAAGCACAAGCGGTTAAACTTGAAGGTGGGCAAGCATTTTGTGAGCATATCAAAATGATTACGCAAGCTTCGATTCCTGTTATTGCACATATAGGATTAATGCCTCAATCCGTGCTTGCTTTAGGGGGATATAAAGTTCAAGGCAAGGATTACCAAGAGGCTAAAAATATTGTTCTTGATGCCTTAGCGGTTGAACAAGCCGGCGCTGTAGCCATTTTATTAGAGTGTGTGCCTGCTGATTTAGCAAAAATTATCTCAGAATTAGTAAGTATACCTACCATTGGTATTGGCGCTGGCGTGAATTGTGATGGGCAAGTGCTTGTTTATCAAGATATGTTATCCATGTATGATGGCATATCATCAAAATTTGTAAAATCTTTTGGGTCAATTGGCGATCAAATGAAACAAGCTTTTAAACAGTATTGTCAAGAAGTCAATGAACAACAGTTCCCAGCGGCAATTCATGAGTTCGCCATTGATAACGACATTATAGAAAAACTTAAACTTGAATTTACTGTTAACAAAAAGGGTTAATACAAATGAATGTTGTAACGACAATAAAACAAGTGCGAGAACAAGTTAAAGTTTGGCGACAAGCAGGTTATAGTATTGGTCTTGTTCCAACAATGGGATTTTTGCACGAAGGTCATCAAAGTTTAATGGCTGCGGCTAAAAAAGATAACCAAAAAGTGATTGTGACCATATTTGTTAACCCTATACAATTTGGTCCGTCAGAAGATCTAGATAGTTACCCACGTGATTTAGAACGAGATAAAATAGCTTGTGAGCAAATGGGCGTTGATTTGATTTTTCACCCAACGGCAAGTGAAATGTATATGCCTAATTTTAGTAGCTATGTTGATGTGAATAACTTAACAGATGCGTTATGTGGAAAAAGGCGCCCAGGACATTTTAAAGGTGTATGTACGGTTGTTACCAAATTATTTAATATTACTCAACCCGATCGCGCCTATTTTGGGCAGAAAGATGCGCAACAGTTAGCTGTCATTAAACGGATGGTCAGTGATCTAAATTTCGATATTGATATTATCGGTTGCCCGATTGTGCGCGAAGCAGATGGTTTGGCTAAAAGCTCACGTAATAGCTATTTGTCTGAAAGTGAACGTAAGGCTGCTGTTTGTCTTTATCAAGCGATTGAATGCGCTAAGGAAATGATAAAGCAGGGCGAAAAGTCAGTAACAGTTATTAAGAAAGCAATGGATGATGTTATTTCCAACCAACCTTTGGCTAAAATTGACTATATTGAATTTGTCGATCTAGCATCATTAGCATCGATTAATATGCTTGCCAAAGATAGTTTATGTGCCTTGGCGGTTTATATTGGTAAAACACGATTAATTGATAATTTTATTTACCAACAGCAATAATTGTAGACAAAATTATGAATGACAATTATGAAAATACCGCTTAATAGTCAGCGGTATTTTTTGGTAATTCATTCTCTGATAAAAATTCTTAAAAAGCAGATTAAATCCGTGAGTTTATTGTTATGCTAATTTATTGTTTGGCTATTTTACTGTAGAATAGCAACCATTTTATGCTTTAAATCAGGATTTGTGCATTTATTATGAAAAATACAACTTATAATCCACACGAAATTGAACAACCTATTTATAAACATTGGGAAGAAAGCGGTTATTTCAAACCCAATGGTGACAAGTCTCAACCAAGTTATTGTATTGCTATTCCACCGCCAAATGTAACGGGTAGTTTACATATGGGGCATGCGTTTCAACAAACTATTATGGATGCTTTAATTCGCTATCATCGTATGCAAGGCAATAACACTTTGTGGCAATCGGGTACTGATCATGCTGGTATTGCAACGCAAATGGTGGTTGAGCGGAAAATTGCCGCTGAAGAGAATAAAACGCGGCATGATTATGGGCGTGATGCATTTATTGAAAAAATTTGGCAATGGAAAGCAGAGTCTGGAGGAAGCATTACCAAGCAGATGCGACGTTTGGGCGATTCGGTTGATTGGGATCGTGAACGGTTCACAATGGATGAAGGTTTGTCAAATGCAGTTAAAGAAGTCTTTGTCCAATTATACCAAGAAAATTTAATCTACCGCGGTAAACGTTTAGTCAATTGGGATCCCAAATTACGCACAGCAATCTCAGATCTTGAGGTTGAAAATCGTGAGGTTAAAGGTTCAATGTGGCATCTACGTTACCCATTAGCTGATGGCGTAAAAACAGCTGAAGGTAAAGATTATTTAGTTGTTGCTACAACCCGTCCTGAAACTTTATTGGGTGACACCGGTGTTGCTGTTAATCCTGAAGATCCGCGTTATAAAGATCTGATTGGTAAATTTGTTGTATTACCATTTGTTAATCGTCGTATACCGATTATTGGAGATGAGCATGCCGATATGACTAAAGGTACAGGTTGCGTAAAAATCACGCCAGCTCATGACTTTAACGACTATGAAGTAGGGCGACGCCACAAATTACCAATGATAAATATCTTAACTTTTGATGGTCATATTGGTGAGCAAGCTCAAGTATTTGATACTAATGGCGAGCCAAGCGAGGCATATGGAACAATAATTCCAGCTCAGTTCCAAAACTTAGAGCGTTTTGCCGCACGTAAAGCGATTGTGGCAGAGTGTGAATCACAGGGTATTTTAGACAAAATTGAGCCACATGATTTAACCGTTCCATATGGCGATCGTGGTGGTGTTGTTATTGAGCCTATGCTAACCGATCAATGGTATGTACGTGCTAAAGTGCTTGCAGAGCCTGCCATTGAAGCGGTAAAAAATGGCGATATTCAATTTGTGCCAAAACAGTATGAAAATATGTACTTTTCTTGGATGAATGACATTCAAGATTGGTGTATTTCTCGACAATTATGGTGGGGACACCGTATTCCAGCTTGGTATGATAAACAAGGAAATGTTTATGTCGGGCGAGATGAAACGGAAGTGCGTCGTGAAAATAACCTTGCTGATGATATTGAGCTTAACCAAGACGAAGATGTGCTTGATACTTGGTTCTCTTCAGCGCTTTGGACATTTTCAACATTAGGCTGGCCGAATAAGACTGATGATTTAGCCACGTTCCACCCAACTAATGTTTTAGTTACTGGCTTTGATATTATTTTCTTTTGGGTTGCGCGAATGATCATGATGACTATGCACTTTATTAAAGATAAAGATGGCAAGCCACAGGTTCCATTTAAAACGGTTTATGTAACTGGATTGATTCGTGATGAAGAAGGGCAAAAAATGTCAAAATCTAAAGGAAATGTTATCGATCCTTTAGATATGATTGATGGCATCTCACTACCAGAACTATTAGAAAAGCGTACTGGCAACATGATGCAACCTCAATTAGCGGAAAAAATCGCTAAACGCACTCAAAAACAATTTCCTAATGGTATAGAAGCTCACGGCACGGATGCACTACGTTTTACTTTAGCCGCATTAGCTTCAACAGGACGAGATATCAATTGGGATCTAAAACGCTTGGAAGGTTATCGCAACTTCTGTAACAAGCTTTGGAATGCTAGCCGTTATGTATTGATGAATACAGAAGGGCATGATTGCGGATTCAATGGTGGCGATTTTGATTACTCTCTAGCGGATAAATGGATTTTGACTGAATTTAATCAAACAGTTAAGGCTTATCGTGAAGCTTTTGATACTTATCGTTTCGATTTAGCTGCTAACATTCTATATGAGTTCACGTGGAACCAATTCTGTGACTGGTATTTAGAGCTAACAAAATCTATTTTAGCCCATGGTGAATCTTCACAGCAACGCGCGGCTCGTCACACCTTAGTTACTGTTTTAGAGGCTTTGCTGCGTCTTGCTCATCCTATTATTCCATTTATTACTGAAGAAATTTGGCAAAATGTAAAAGGATTAATGAAAATCAAAGCTGATACTATCATGTTACAGCCAATGCCTGCTTGTGATAAACAGCATTTAAATAATGAAGCTGTTGCCGATATCAATTGGATTAAAGATGTTGTTATTGCGGTTCGTAACATTCGTGCTGAAATGAATATTGCACCAAGCAAACCTTTGCAATTATTAATTCGCAAAGCAACACCAACGGTGCACCGAATCATTAGCGATAATATTAGCTTTATTGAATCACTCGCTAGATTATCTGAAATAGTATTATTAGATGAAGGTGAAAGTGGACCATTATCGGTAACAAAATTAGTAGATGGTGCAGAATTATTAATGCCGATGGCGGGATTAATTAATAAAGAAGATGAACTTGCTCGTTTAGAGAAAGAAATTGCTCGCATTGAAGGTGAAATTACTCGCATTACTAATAAATTATCTAATGCAAGCTTTGTTGACAAGGCTCCCGCAGCAGTTGTTGCCAAAGAGAAAGAAAAACAACAAGGTTATATTGATGATAAAGCAAAACTGCAAGAGCAGTATGCTGCAATAAAAAATCTCTAATCTTTGTAATAAAAAACCTCTCATTTGAGAGGTTTTTTATGCGTTATTAAATCAAAATTTATAGCCCACACCAATCATCGCAACCCATGGATCAAGTTTATAATTGGCTGTAACTTTAGTATTGCCTAAATGAGTAGTTGCTTTAGTTTCAATATCAATATACCGGATCTGAGCATTAATAAGCCAATTATTATTAAAGGTATAATCTGTACCGACTTGTGCAGCCCATCCCCAAGAGCTATCAAGATCTAAACCATGAAATCCTGCATTTTTAGCTTCTCTACTAAGTTTTTCATCAAAAAAGAAAGTGTAATTTATGCCTAATCCAACATAGGGCTGTAACTCATATTGTGAATCAAGTGGATACCAAACAGCGCTTAATGTAGGTGGTAAGTGTTTGATTTTACCAAGATGAGCGCCAGAAAGCCCTGTTGAATTTCCCCCTCCTAATTTAACTTGGTGGCTAAATGGGGTTGCAGCTAATAATTCAACACCGATATTATCTGTAACCATATATTGAAAGTTTAATCCAAGCTGAGTGTCGTTATCCGCTTTTGCTTTTAGATCAGTTTTTGCTCCGCCCACTTTGACATGATCACTTTTATCTTGAGGGTGAACATAAACAGGTCCACCTCGGATAATCATTTCATTTGCAGTATGTGCATAAGCAGTTGAGCTTGCTAACCCCATTGAAATCACCATAGCTACCGATGATATTTTCATTCTTTGCCTCCTTATTTATAATTTATGACATAAAATCTTGTTGAAGCACTAAAAACAATAACAATCTAAATTATTTTCATAAAAGCTGTATTAAATTTTAATTGCTAAGGGTAGTAACTATTAACCAATGAGAAATTAAAGTTCAATAGAGTAATTATATTGTTTTAATCATCTTATCATATTAAATTTGATATTTTTGAGATTTATCTCAAATTGTTAATAAATAAAATTGATTAGTAATTTGCAATGTTGGTTAAATTTATATAGAATACCTATATAAATTCTTGTGGGTTGTTAGCTCAGTCGGTAGAGCAGTTGACTCTTAATCAATTGGTCGCGGGTTCGATCCCCTCACAACCCACCATTCATTTTTCCAGTCAGTTATCCAATCATAGAATAAAGCATTGCTCTTCAATCTGATAAAATTTAACTAGATAGCTTGTTGTAAATAACCGACTCTGCCTCTGTAATTAGCTATTCAATTAGCATGTGGAAAACCAATTATTGACATTTTTATTATTACTCGCAATTGGATGTTATGTAATAAATCATCTTTACGGTGAAATGGTATAGATTCCTGAATCTTTTTTACACATGTATTAAACATGACCATATATTGAATATAACACACAAAGATAATGTAATTTGCGGTGAGAATAGTATAAGGTAGCTCTAGCTCGCTATGACTACTCATCACCGCTTTTTGCTATAATCATTGCGCTGATTGTTGCTTCGCTGTGATATTTGTTATGACCGAAATACTCAGCCATTTTGCTTTAAGAGCCGTTTCGATGGTCAATTTATTTGAAAAGATATTCACTCATCCAAGTCAATTGGGGGAGTATCTTGTTAGCTAACTTAGTTACTAACTATTTTAATCTTTTGGTTTTCATTTTCATTTACTTATTTTTATACACTACAATACGCTAAAAAATAAGCAAATACATAAAATTATTTATAGGGTCAAATAAATCAAAATTCTCTAAAGATGGTTATTATATGTAATTGATAAAAAATTATTACATGTTTTTTATCATAAATTCCTTTATTTCATCTAAGAACAAATTACCATATTTTTCCAATTTGATTTTACCTACACCAGTAATATTAATTAGCTGTTTTTTACTTGCTGGTGTGGTTTGAACCATTTCAAGCAATGTCGCATCACTAAAAACAATATATGGAGGGATATCCTCTGCGTCAGCAATATTTTTTCGCAATCGCTTAAGGTTACCAAATAAAATTCGTTCTTCGTAAGATAAAACTGTTGTTAAATTAATTGCTCTAGCATATCGATTTATACGGCTTTTCTTAACGATTTCTAAACGAGGTTTAGCCAAAGATAGCGGTATTTCGCCTCTAAGTATTGAACGCGCTTTTTGCGTTAACTGTAGTGTTGTATAAGTTGATATGTTTTGGCATAAATATCCTAAATAAATGAGCTGCCTAATAACGCTGTGCCAATAAGCTGATGAATGCTGCTTGCCAATTCCATAAACTGATAATTTATCATGACCACTTTCTTTAATTTGGGAACGCCCAGATCCACGTAAAACATCAATAATATATTGAGCACCGTAATGTTGCCCAATACGGTAAGTGCAAGATAAAACTTTTTGTGCATCAACTAAACCATCATAATGTTCAGGTGGATATAAACAAACATCGCAGTTATTACAAGGCTCTGTTCGATCCTCACCAAAATAATTAAGCAACACAATTCGGCGGCAAGTCAAACTTTGTGCAAATGCTTCCATGGCATTTATTTTATGTTGTTCAACGTCTTTATGTTGACCATCCATTTTTTCGTTAATTTGTCGATAATACCAATCTAAGTCTTTTTTATTAAACAATAGTACCGCTTCAGCCGGCACACCATCTCGTCCTGCTCGCCCCGTTTCTTGATAATACGCTTCGATAGTTCTAGGGCAATCTGCATGAATAACAAACCTCACGTTGGGTTTATTGATTCCCATTCCAAATGCAACGGTGGCAACAATAATTTGAACATCATCTTTTAAAAAAGATTCTTGGGCTTGTTGACGTTCATTATTCGTCAACCCAGCATGATACGCTGCAACTGAAAAACCGCGGGCAGCAAGCCTTGTGGTCATATCTTCAACTTTAGAACGGCTTGAACAATAAATGATTCCACTATTACCATTTTGTGTTTCAATAAACGAGACAATTTGTTCGGTTTGATTAAATTTTTCAACCACCGTATAACGAATATTAGGCCGATCAAAGCTTCTTACTATAACTAATGGGTCGATTAAATTAAGTTGATGAATAATATCAGCCTGAGTCATTTTGTCGGCGGTTGCCGTCAATGCAACAATTGGCACTTTTGGAAAACGAGATGAAAGCTGACCTAATTGACGATAATCTGGTCTAAAATCATGTCCCCATTGTGAAATACAATGCGCTTCATCAATGGCGATTAATGAAGGTGGATGTTCATCTATTAATGTTGAAAAAGAGTATACAGCCAACCTTTCTGGTGAAACATATAATAGCTTTATCGAATGATTTAAATATTTAGCTAGTACTTCTTGTTGTTCGGTTTGTGATTGTGATGCATTAAGATATGCAGCAGCAATACCGTTGGCTGATAATTGATCAACCTGATCTTTCATCAAGGAAATTAATGGGGAAATAACTATTGCTGTTCCTGATAACAAAACTGCGGGAATTTGATAACATAAAGATTTTCCCCCGCCAGTTGGTATAATTGTTAAAGTATCACGTCCATCGATAATAGATTCAATAATTTCCCTTTGTTGGTTTCTAAATGATTTATAACCAAATACATTTTGCAACACATCTTCAATCTGATCTTTTATCGACATACAATCCTAAACATGTAACACCTACGTAAAGAAGCGAGTATAGCTAAATTAATTTAAACAAACCACCCAGAATTTTCATAAATTTACAATTGTTCGCAAAAATAAAAAAATACTAATAAAAGGCTTCATAAATGGTAATACAAAGTTTTTTTCAATTTCAAAGTAAATAATGTTTATTATATAGTCAATATTGTTCAACAGCTTAAAAAAAAAGCTATTTTTTATTTTTTTACTTGATACAAAGCAATTTGCCAGTTAATATTTGCGTGTTTCAAATATACGCCCGTAGCTCAGTTGGTTAGAGCATCACCTTGACATGGTGGGGGTCAGTGGTTCGAGTCCACCCGGGCGTACCATTCTAAAGCCTTATCTAGAAAATCTTTAAAGTGATTACCTTGAATTCAGATTTTATTAGTAGGGTAAAATAGATACCATTAAATAGCCCTTTAAATGCTAACAATTTCAAAATAAACGAATTTCCACATGAAAAAATTTCAATAAAATCGGCGATTGTTATGACTGATTTTTGCTTGAATTTTGAGTTTTATTTTGGCGAAAGGAATGGGTCTTATTTTCAATAATTGACTTAACTCGTTTCCAGTTTAATAACATTCTACCTGCTTACTTCCCTAATTTTTTCATAAAGTTAAATCGCTCTTTAGTCTAATGCTGTTTATTATGATGTGTATATAGCATTGCTGTCGATTTGGTATTGAGTGAATTACTCAAAATCTAGGCACAAAAAAACGCAGTCAAGCGACTTCATTTTTTCTTTTTAAAATTCTTAGAAGTGTATATTTCGTATTTTTTGAATTTCTCGTTCACTGGCTTGTTTTTTTTGCTAGAACGCACTCCATTTTGCTTTAATTTGTCTTGCTCATCCTTTGGTTTGTCACTCTCTTCTAATAGAAAATTGACAATAATAAAACAGATATAAATCAAAGCAAAAAAAGATACACCACCGATCAACCTAATTGCATCAGGATCTGAACCACGATACGTTATATTATGGATTACTGCCGCATCTACAACTTGCGACCAAAAAATAATTAAAAATAATACGATTAACTTTTTCATTGTGTACATCGCCCAGTAACAAACTTGTTATCATTACCCTGCACTTTTGCTATATGCGCATTACGTTTACACTCTAAATTTTCAGGTGCATACATTTTATTCCAAGCCATTATTAGCTTCTTTTCTTGATTAGATAAATTGATTTTATATTTATCAGACATGTAAAGATATGTACGTGCTATCATTCCACGAATTTCGTCACGTGGCTAGAATATGCAAGCTTTAAAATCCACAGCACTTTTACACTTTTCATACTGATTAAATACTTTAGTGAATAGCGAATAACGATAATTAGACCTATCGCCATTCACTTCACTAATAGCCGCTTGAAAGTTATGTATATCACTTGCTATTTGATTGACACGCTTTACGTCCACCTGCTTGCCAGCATGTTAAGTGTTTACCAAAATTTTCGGCAGGTATAACATGGTTCCACTCAATGCATTCAGCTATAGCCTGATTTTTCTTGTATGGTATCCACATTTGTCAAAATCAACAACACCTTTTTATCTATCCACGAAAATTTTCATCCGCAATAAAATGTAGTTTGATCCGGGTTTGATTTATATAATTTAGTTAAATGTGTTTTAGCTGAATTAAAGTTCTGTGCTGAATAAACCAATAATAGAGTAAATAAAAGTAAGATAGCTATTTTCCCCATAATATCCATTTGAAATAAATCCAATAACTGTAAAAATTTAATATGTTATATAAAACATCGATTTTTATAGTAGAGCATCCTGCAACAGAACCATCCTGCAAGAAACTTGATAGAATAAACCCTCAGCTTTCGATAAGGATTTAAAAGAGTAAAAGAATAAATATACGCTTAATTCTCTTGTTTATAATATTGATATCATTTGCAGTCTATTAACCATCAAAGGTGGGGCGTAGCCACCTCCTGTTTTAAATATATCAACAGATATTTAATCAATCAAGGTGATTTATGGCAAAACCAGTAACTGAAACAGCTCAAAACGAAGATTTGAAGTAGAAGATTTAAAAAACACATTGACAATATCGCATTAATTGAGCAAGTAAGTAAAAGCCTAGATATATCGCAAACTCAATTCATGATTGATACAGAGTATTTTTTATCAAAAACAAAAAAATAAAATCAACATTTTATATGGGTTATTTTTTAGTAAATAAACTCATAAGTTAATGGATTATTTACAAAAAAAGCAGCTAAATTAAAGCTGCCTTAGAATAATAAACTAAAATAACATATTGGTTGATTAGAAATTAATTTCGGTACCGACAAAATAACGGCGACCTTCTAAGGTTTTACCGAAGTCTTCGTTAGAAACGTTTTTGTCAAATAAGTTATAAACCCCACCATAAACTTTAGCATCTTTGTTTATTTGGAAAGAGGCACCCACATCCCAGAAAGTATAGCCTGGGTACTCAATTTTTTGCCCACTACGATTATTAGATGATTCTACACCATAATAGGCCATTTTAGCCCATAAATCCCATTGCTCGGTAGCATACCAATCTAGTTGGGTATTGAATTTTTGTTTTGGTGTTCGATTTAAAGGACGTCCTTTATATTTGCCACTTTTTTGTTCTGTTTTTGTCCAAGAGTAGTTAGAGCTTAGTAAAAAATCGGTTAATAATGGTGTTTTGAATGAAAATTCAAAACCTTTAAGATCGGCTTTACCAACATTTTCACGACCTTGTATAAAGTCAAATATTTTACTATAACCATTTAACTCACAGTTATGCTTGTGATTACAGATATAATATGACTGAATTTTGTCTTTATATTTTGTATAAAATGCTGTTGCAGAAGTATCGATACCATAATCATTAGTATATCCGATCCCGATTTCAAAATTATTTGATTTTTCTGGTTTTAAATTTGGATTCCCAATAATTACCCCATCTGAGTATCCGCCTCCAGTTACTTGTCCCCAATCACTTACAACATAACGTAGCTGTGGAGTTGCATAGCCTGTAGAATAACCTCCTTTTAGAGTAAAGTTATCATCAATATTCCAAACACTATAAACTCTTGGATTCCAGTTACTGCCATAATTTTCATCTTTGTTATAACGTAATCCTAAAGTTAGGCTCCAATTTTCTAAAATGCGTAATTCATCTTCGCCAAATAGCGCATAATTCCAACGATCGATTTTAGATAATGTTGTTTTTAGCTGGTTTCCTTTATCATGTAATTCTTGATAATTATATTTTCCGCCTAAAGTCAGCATATTGATACTAAAAGGAATAGTCACACGTGTATCTACGTCGGTATTTCGAATTTTCATACTTCTTTTAGGGTTGTTATTGCCTTCATAAGCAACAAAGGAAGTGGTAGATACATCACCAAACAAACCATTATGTGTCAGAGCAAACGAATTACGGCGATTATCCCGATTAAAATTATTTCTAGATTTATCTCTTGTTTTGCCTGCGGTTGCGTTACTATTTTGCAAAGATCGTCCAAAATCAAGATCAAATTTTTGTGTATCAGATGCATTTAAAGATAATTTACCATTTAAGCTACGTAATTTTTGTCCTGAATGACCATTTAAAAATTTGTCTTCATGGCGTCTTGAATATTGTCCATAAAGTTGGATACCCAAAATATCATCAATAATCGGTCCCATAGTTGAGAAACTACCAGTATAGGTATCTTTTTCTTTTGAACGATAAGGAATAACTGATTCTAGACGCAGGCCACTTTGCCATTTATTTGACACTTTTTTGGTAATGATATTAATAACCCCACCCATGGCATCAGAGCCATATAGTGACGACATCGGCCCACGCACTACTTCAATACGTTCAATAGCTGTTAATGGTGGTAGCCAGCCTTGTTCAAAACCAGAATTGTCACTATTAGGTCTTGTTTCACGTGTACTAATTTTTTTGCCGTCAACTAATATCAAGGTATACTTTGCATCCATACCACGAATGCTAATATCAGTAGAATCACCACCACCGGTAATATTTACGCCAGGAATATCTTTTAGTGCATCAGTAACATCGCGGTAAGGTTTATTTTCGATTTCTTTAGGTGTAATAACTGAAATAGTCGCAGGCGCTTCTTTCACTTGTTGTGAGAAACCTGATGCGGTAACCACCATGGTATCAGTATCTGAATTGCCAACAGCCATAGCAGTACTTGATAATGACAACAAAATACTAGTATTAATGACATGTGTTGCCAACTTAAACTTCTTTTTTGCGTTCATTTATTATAACCCCATTATTTATAATGATATTTACATTTCCTTTCATCTCTAAGCACACTACACTATATGATAATGATTATCAATATCTTTGTAAAAAATTATTTAGATCTAGACAAACTTTCTTTGTTGAATAATAATTATTATCATTTAAAACAATGCGAGAATTTAGATATGAATAAGAAAAAAAAGTTACTTTTGAGTAGTATTGCTGTGATCGTATTAGGATTAACCGCCTGTCAATCATCAACAATGCGCGTAACTACTGATAGCCAAACGGTAGTTGTCCCTAAATCGCCTAAAAAAGTAGTGGTAATGAATTATGGCGCATTAGATACTTTAGATGCGTTAGGAAAAGGATCGATAGTTGCTGCAACTCCACTATCAGTTATTCCATCTTATTTGCAACAATTTAATAATACGTCGCTCTCCGATACTGGTAATATGAAAGAGCCTAATATTGAGGTAATCAAAAAAGTTAATCCTGATTTGATTGTCATTGATGGGCGTCAAGCTAGTAAAACTGAAGAACTATCAAAAATAGCGCCTGTCATTAATTTAAGCGTTGATGCTAAAAATTATGTTGAATCGGTCAAAAACCATATTCAAGTGCTAGCCAATATAACAGGGTCAGAAAGCAAAGCGAATGAAATTATTCAATCATTAGATAAAAAAATTCAAGATGCCCAATCTGTAGCTCAAACTAGCCCCAAAAAGGCTATTGTAACTATCCACAATGATGGAAAGATGATACTTATTAATTCAAGCTCAAGTGCAGCGCTGATTCATGATGTGCTAAACGTTAAGCGTGCTGTGCCACTAACTATTATGCCTGCGCAATCAAAACTCGGGAAACCTGCGCCAGTTTTTATTGATGATAATTACATCAAATCAGTGAAACCAGATATCGTTTTTATCGTTGACCGCAGTAAAGCAATTGGTAATCAAGGTATGGTTGAACACTATTTTTCTCCAAAAGTACTAAACAAAAGCAAAACAAAAGTAGTTTATTTAACACCTGATCTTTGGTATTTGTCTGGTGGTGGTGCTGAAAGCATAAATCTTCAGATAGACGAAGTCACTAATGCATTAAAATAAGATTGTTAATAAATTTATCTTCCTATTATTAAAATAGCCTTTATTAGTAATAAAGGCTATATTTGATTGAAGTGGAGGTGTTATTCAATAAGTTTTTTTTCTATTTAAAAAATAATAGGTTAAATCTTATTACTACTATCAAATAAATCAGTTAATACATATCTAATATTCCTTTCAAATTTGAAAATCAGTGTATCAACTGTAACGAAATGTGATAGAATGCCGAGGTTATTTTGATTAGCAAATAATTATAAAAATAGTTTATTAAATTCTCAAACAATACCTCTTTATATAAAACACAATTATAAACACTATGAATATATCACCCCCTACAATTGGATTTGTGAGCCTTGGCTGTCCTAAAAACTTAGTCGATTCTGAACGAATTTTAACTGAATTACGCACGCAAGGTTATCAAGTTGTGCCAAGCTATGATAATGCCGATCTGGTTATTGTTAACACTTGTGGATTCATTGACAGTGCCGTACAAGAATCTCTTGAAGCAATTGGTGAAGCATTGAACGAAAATGGTAAAGTCATTGTTACTGGATGCCTTGGCGCAAAAGAAGATCAAATTAGATCTGTACATCCCAAAGTACTTGAAATATCTGGCCCACATAGCTATGAATCTGTATTAAGTCATGTTAATAGATATGTCCCTAAACCTGCATATAATCCTTATACGAGTTTGATTCCTCAACAAGGTGTGAAATTAACACCGAAACATTATGCTTATCTCAAAATTTCAGAAGGCTGTAACCACCGTTGCACATTTTGTATTATCCCATCTTTGCGTGGAGATATGATTAGCCGACCAATTGGTAACGTTTTAGATGAAGCCAAACGCTTAACTGATAGTGGAGTTAAAGAACTATTAGTTATTGCGCAAGATACGTCAGCCTATGGTATCGATATAAAAAACCGTACTAACTTTTGGAATGGTATACCATTAAAAACCGATATTCAGACCCTTTGTGAACAGTTAGCTAACCTAGGAATTTGGGTAAGATTGCATTATATGTACCCTTATCCTAGTGTTGATGACTTAATACCATTAATGGCTGAAGGAAAAATCCTACCTTATTTAGATGTGCCATTACAACATGCAAGCCCATCAGTTTTAAAATCAATGAAACGACCGGGAACTATTGAAAGAACCTTAGAGAGAATTGATAAATGGCGTGAAATCTGCCCAGATATTACTTTGCGCTCCACTTTTATAGTCGGATACCCAGGTGAAACAGATCAAGATTTTGAGCTATTGCTCAGCTTTTTATCTCAAGCACAATTGGATCGTGTTGGTTGTTTCACATATAGCCCCGTAGAAGGTGCTGCTGCCAATAAACTAGCTAACCAAATACCAGAAACGATCAAACAAGAGCGTTTTGATCGTTTTATGCAATTACAGCAAAAAATCTCCACACAAAAGCTACAAGCCAAAATAGGTAAAACGCTTCCCGTTATTATTGATGAAGTTGATGATGAAGGCGCAATAGGCCGTAGCATGGCTGATGCTCCTGAAATAGACGGTGTTGTATATTTAAATGAAGAAAACCAAGTTAAAGTAGGTGATATTATTCAAGTCAATATTGAGCATTCTGATGAATACGACCTCTGGGGAACAGTTAAAAGGTAATAAACCATGAAACAACATTATAAACATGAAGTAAAAAATCTTGGTAAATTAGCAGTTCCTGTACTTATTGCTCAAGTATCTCAAACAGCAATCACCTTTGTCGATACCATTATGGCGGGAAATTATAGCAAAACAGCCTTATCTGGAGTAGCTATTGCCGTATCAATTTGGTTACCAACAATTTTATTTGGCCAAGGTTTGTTAACGGTGCTAACCCCTATTATCTCAAACTTAAATGGTGCAGCTAAACGTGATCAGGTTGCAAGCCAAACTCGTCAAGGTGTGGTAATTGCTTTAATATTGTCGATATTAATGATGATTTTCTTATATCATTCTGACAAAATAATTAATTTAAGGAGTTCAGTTGATCACCCGATTGATCCCGAAATGGTTAACGTTGCCGTCTCATTTTTACGCGCTATCATGTGGGGGGTGCCTGCGTTCTTACTCTTTTTAGTTTACCGAAATCAATGTGAGGGACTATCGAATACTAAACCCGCTATGGTAATCATATTTATTGCTCTTCTTGCCAATATTCCAATTAACTATATTTTAATCTATGGAAAGTTAGGCTTACCTGCTTTTGGTGGCGTTGGTTGTGGCATTACAGCAACAATTATATTTTGGCTTATGTTTATTTTAATACGCTTATATACACTAGTTAGTCCAAGCCAACAAGATATACGTAATACTCCAATCACAAAACTGGTTGATTTTAATATAATCAAAAAGATTATTATACTGGGTACCCCTTTAGCGCTGGCTTACTTCTTTGAAATGAGCCTTTTTGCTGTGATTGCGTTATTAATAGCTCCATTAGGGCAAATAACCGTTGCAGCTCACCAAATCATTTTTACTATCAGTAGTTTGACCTTTGCTATTCCATTATCTCTTGGTGTTGCAACCAGTATACGTGTTGGCTATTTACTAGGTAATAAAAAACCAGCGTTAGCTAAACAAACCGCCTATATTAGTTTATCAATATCGCTCTGCATGGCTGTTTTTGTTGCACTAGTTCTAGTCATTTTTAGAACACCAATTATCGCACTATTTACCAGCGAGGCTGCGGTCATTGCTATCTGTATGCAGTTAATTATTTTACTTGCTATCTATCAAGCATCTGACTATTTGCAAGTTGTGGCAAGTAATGTGTTGCGAGGTTATAAAGATACTCAAAGCATCTTTTTTATTACACTACTATCTTACTGGGTTGTTGGATTGCCTGTTGGTTATGTTCTAGGATTGACCGATCTAATCATTAAGCCAATCGGTGCTGCTGGTTTTTGGATAGGAATTATATCAGGGCTTGCTGTTGCAGCATTATTATTAATTGCTAGAATGGTTTACATCCAAAGACAGCCCGCTGAAGCTATTTTAGAGCGCGCAGCAAGATAAATTATTTAATTAGAACAGCTAAAGTTTTAAAAGGATTAACACATTTTATAAACAGCAAGTGATGTGATAAGCGCTGCAATAATTGGCTGAAAATGTGTTTTATCCAATCCTATAAATAATTGTGTGTATTTACTTATTTTTAATATTTGTAATATACAAAAAATAGGCAACTGAAAATGAATAAAAAATATTCAAAGATTTAGTAATGGAGTTATCTAACAATCTGAGAAACGTAAGGTTTCCGATGGATGATTTGGTCAAAAGATGATGTATTTAGCTATATAATAAGTTTTTGAAGAACTCATAATGCGAAACCTGAAATTGTAACGCTACAATCGGTTGGTTTATTGTAGAATTTGGTAACAGAACTTCTCATCACTTTTAATGAGTAAATACGCAAACTTTGGATTAGATTCTTCCTTAAGATGACTTTATTTTCTATCCTAATGAGTTAATCGTTTAATACAATAATACATTATTTTTTGTTTATGATTGGGTTATATCGGAAAAACATTAATTCAATTATCTGTTATTTAATTATCATATCATCTCGATGAACAGCAACAGAACCATATTCATAGCCAATAATTTGGCTAATATTTTGGGAATGGTGTCCTGCAATTTGCCTCAGTGCATCGCTATTGTATCGGCTAACACCTTGAGCAATATGCTTGCCGATGCTATTACAAATATCAATCACTTCACCACGAGAAAAGTTTTTTTCAACTTTTATAATGCCTTTTGGTAGTAGTGAACTACCGTTGTTTAATATTGCATTAACCGCACCATCATCTAAAAATACTTTACCAACTTTAGGCGCGCCAAATAACCAGTATTTTCGGTGCTCTAGTGGCGTTTTTTGCGGCAGAAATTTTGTGCCAACAAATTGATTATTGATAATATCAATAATCACATTAGATCTATTTCCAGCAGCAATTACCACTTCAATACCTGCGCTACCTGCAATTTCCGCAGCTTGTAATTTTGTGCTCATACCTCCTGTACCCAGTCCAGAAACACTACCACCAGCAATACTACGTAAATTATCGTCGATATGGTCGATCTCTTGGATAAGTTTTGCATTACTATCTGTTCTTGGATCGGCTGTATATAAACCATCAATATCGGTTAATAATATCAGTTTATCGGCTTGAGCTAAAATAGCAGCAAGGGCAGATAAATTATCGTTATCGCCCACTTTTATTTCGGCTGTCGCTACTGCATCGTTTTCATTGATTACAGGAACGATACGATTATCTAACATGGCTTTTAATACATCTTGTGCATTTAAAAACCTTTCACGATCTTCTAGATCTGCACGAGTTAGTAACATTTGGCCAATATAGATTTTATAGATAGAAAATAGCTGTTCCCAAAGTTGTATCAGTTTGCTTTGCCCAACAGAGGCGAGTAATTGCTTTGAGGCGATAGTATTAGGTAAGGTAGGGTAGTTTAAGTATTCGCGACCTGCGGCAATGGCGCCAGAAGTAACAATAATAATTTTATGTCCATTTTGATGTAAAGTTGCACATTGTCGTATTAACTCAACTATTCGTGCCCGATCTAGCTGTTTGGTGCCACCAGTTAGTACACTGGTGCCTAATTTAACAACAATAGTTTGTTGTTTATTATTGGACATAATATGGCTCTTTTGGTTAATCGTGAATTATAAAACAGACCTCATCCATTTGATTGATTGGGTTAACGCCTGATGTAAACTTTTTTGTAGTGGTGTTTTTGGCACGGTCACTATTTTATTTTGTTTAGTTGAATGAATCAATTTTGCTTCACTAAGATTACTTAATTTATCATTTTCAAAAATGATATTCATGACTGGTACTTGGCAAGCATGTGTTAAAAGACCTTGGTTTTTTAGAGAAAAATAATTTAACTCTGCGGCTAATTGCTGATTGGATATCGAAGGTAAACCCAAACGGCTAGCTAGCATATCTTTATAACTATTAGGGAGATTTTTTTGCAGTTCTTTGTCAGCAAAAATTTGATGAACAAATGGCGTAAAGTTAAATAATCCTCTAATTTTATTTGGCATTAAATAAGCTAAACGAGTGGCAATATGCGAACCAAATCGAAAACCAGCAACAATAACACGATGATCATCAATCCATGGTATGTTGGGCAATTGTTCCAATATAGCTTGATGAATTTTACTGCTATTTTGTGTTAAAGCAAAATTACGGCTATAGCCAACAGAAGGTAAATCAACAGTTAACATGGCAAACCCTTGAGGGGCTAAAAATTCACTAAAATATCGATAATAATCGATCTGTAAATTACCCAAAGCATTGCAGATTAGTACCACAGGGCAAGCCCCTTCAGTTTTTGGTAGGTGTAGAATTGTTTTAACGTTGTGATTATCAACTTTAAATTCAAGTTCTTTAACCAAAAAAGGTGAAAAATTAAGGGCCTTGGAATAAGCTTGATAAGCACAGGCTTGGGCATACATTGCCAGTTCATCATTTTTAAAATGTGGATAACTGGCAATACTTGCATATTCACTGGCAATAAGATACTCGTTGAGTAGCTTATCTTTATCTGCATCGGTAAGATTTGTTTTATCTACTGACTCTGCTTTAGTTTGCCACATTGCTGCTTGGTTTAAAAACTCATAAATCCAGTTACCAGATTGATAACCGATAACAGTATCTAGCCATTTATCATTTGTGTGGCATCTTGTTGAAGCGGCAATTTTTGATAAAACCGCTTCAGCTTCTAATTTTGGTAACCCCCGCCAATGCCACAAAATAGGGTTGACAATTCGATACCATTTTGAGTCGACCTCTCCATCTAACGCACTAATGCTACTGCCATTACTACTATCAGTACGGTTAATTAGCGTCGAAGTCTCAGGATAATTCAATTGTGGTTTGAATATCTGTGCTGTTAGATTTTCGGTAGCTGCCATAACAACCTTGGTATCCTTATTGATTATTTATGATCGCAAATAGGTTTAACAAACATAACACCTGTATCCCAAGGTTGTTCGATCCAAGTGTCTTGAGCAATATCTACAACATAATCATCAACAAGTGGTTTACCTGCTGGTTTTGCAAAAATAGTAACAAAGTGAGCTTTTGGATACATTTCACGAATAGTGTGAGCAGTGTTGCCCGTATCGACTAAATCATCAACGACAATAAAGCCTTCGCCATCACCATTGGCTTGCTTTAGGATCAGTTTTTCGCGTTGATGATCGTGATCATAACTTGAAATGCAAACAGTATCGACATAACGAATACTAAGTTCTCGAGCTAAAATAGCGGCAGGGACTAAACCACCACGGCTAACGGCAATGATACCTTTCCATTGATTAGCAGGTAATAAACGTTCTGATAGTTGACGTCCGTAGGATTGCAACATTTCCCAGGTAACGGTGAATTTTTTCTTTTCAGCAATAAGTTCTGCTTTGTGTTGTTTTTTGGCTTGGATTTCTTCTTCTGTTAATAAAGTTTGTTCTGTTGACATGAGTAACCTGCAATTTTAATCGAATGTGTGAATAAATAAATATTCATGAACTAAAAATAGATGTAAAATTGCACCTTATTATAGAGTGATTAGTTAAAAAAAACCACTCCTTAATTTAATACTAACTTAATTAATTTTGAGGTTATATCATGCTTTCTACTTTAGCACCCAAATTTGTTTGGCAGATTTTTAATGATATTTGTAAAATACCGCATCCATCTCATCATGAACAAATGATAACTAAATACATTGTCGATTTTGCTAATACGCATCATATCGACTGCAAGCTTGATAAAGTAGGTAACATTTTACTCACTAAACCAGCAAGCAAAGGAATGGAACAGTGTCCATCGATTGCTTTGCAAGCTCATATGGATATGGTGCCACAAAAAAATGAAGGTACTGTGCACGATTTTTTCACTGATCCAATTCAAGCTTATGTTGATGGTGAATGGGTAAAAGCCAAAGGTACCACGTTAGGTGCAGATAATGGTGTCGGCTTAGCATCTGCGCTAGCTGTGTTAATTGATCCGGCTGTTGAACATGGGCCGATTGAAGTATTAATAACGACCTCAGAAGAAACAGGTATGCACGGTGCTTTTGGTTTACAACCTAATTGGTTAAAGAGCCGTTATTTGATTAACACTGATTCTGAAGATGAGGGGGAAATATTTACGGGCTGTGCTGGAGGTGTTGATTTTTCCACAACTTTTGCTGTGACCTATGCGGTAATACCTGAAAAGCATGATTGTTATATAAGCATTTCACTAAAAGGACTAAAAGGTGGGCATTCTGGTTGTGATATTCACCTTGGGCGTGGTAATGCAATCAAATTAATGGCTCGCTTTTTAGCGCAGTATGTACAAGATATCCCATTTAGATTAGCCGACATAAAAGGTGGCTCACTACGTAACGCTATTCCAAGAGAAGCTTTTATTGAAATCACTTTAAATAAACAAGATCTACCTAAATTAGAAGCCATTGTTAAACAATATCAAACTATTTTACACAACGAATTAGGCCATGTAGAACCCACTATTGAAATAACATTATCTGAAGTTGAATCTAATAAAGTCAAAAGGGTATTAACAGCTGAACATCAAAATAAGATTATAAACTATCTCAATACCGCACCTAATGGTGTGATTAGAATGAGCGATCAGCTTCATGGTGTGGTTGAAACATCACTTAATTTAGGTATAGTCAGTATCGAAGACAACCAATTTAATGCCCATTTTTTGATTCGCTCTCAAGTGGATAGTGCAAAAGATGCTGTTGTATCAACCTTGGTATCGTTTAGCCAACTTATTAATGCTAATTACGAAATCAGTGGTGGCTATTCGGGTTGGGAACCCAATTTAGATTCGCAATTACTTAAACTTGCAAAAGGTAAATATCACGAAATTTTTTCTCAGCAGGCAAAAATAATGGTGATACATGCAGGGCTGGAATGTGGTCTATTTAAACAAAGTTATCCAAATATGGATATGATCTCAATTGGACCAACAATTGTTTCACCACATTCCCCAGATGAGAAAGTCAATATCCAAAGTGTTTATCGTTATTGGGAATTATTGATAGCAATATTAAAATCAGCAAGTTTTTTAAAATAATATAGCTCATTAAATACCTACCGATCGTTATTGGTAGGTATTAACATTATTTGTTTGTACCTTATTTTTGCAAAAAATGTTTTAGCATTTAAGCCTTATCTTAAAATCAATTCTGATAGAAATAATGAAATTAAATTCATAAAAAGTGAATAAAAATTCATTTTGTGCTTGTGTTAGTCTTTTGAATGGCTTACTATATGCACAATTATTGCGTAAGAATTAATAAGGATTAATATGTTAAAGGCAATTGTTATCGGTGCAAGCGGGTATGCGGGCGCAAAATTAGCTTATTATTTGCACAAGCATCCCCATGTCGAACTTACCGCTTTAATTGTGTCGGAAAATAGTCAAGATGGTGGCAGGCTGATTTCTGATTATGAGCTACATCCTCAGCTAAAAGGGGTTATTGATCTGCCACTTATAGCCACGTCTGATTATTCTGCTTATATCAATGATGTTGATATTGTTTTTTTAGCCACCGAACATACCGTTAGTCACAATATTGCTCCTTACTTTTTAGAGCATGGTTGCACTGTATTTGATTTGTCAGGCGCATTTAGGGTGAATTGTGCTACTTTTTATAGCGATTACTATGGTTTCACGCACCAACACCCTAAATGGTTAGATAAAGCTGTTTATGGTTTAGCTGAGTGGAATGCTGAGCAGATCAAACATGCACAGCTTATTGCTGTGCCTGGGTGCTATCCTACCGCTTCGCAATTACCACTAAAACCGTTAATCGAAGAGAGTTTATTGGATAATTCACAATGGCCGGTAATTAATGCTGTAAGTGGTGTGAGTGGCGCAGGCCGAAAGCCTTCACATAATAATTTATTTTGCGAAGTAAGTTTACATGCTTATGGGGTATTTACTCATCGCCATCAGCCCGAAATTGCAACGCATTTAGGGCAAGAAGTTATTTTTACACCGCATTTAGGTAGTTTTAAACAAGGTATCCACGCCACAATCACTTGCCGAGTAAAAGCGGGTGTAACATCACAAGATATTCTTGCTGCTTTAAATAAATATTACCAAAATAAACCTTTAATTCGAGTGTATCAAAAAGATTGGCCTGCATTAAAATCTGTTGTTGGTTTGCCTTATTGCGATATTGGCTTTGTATTAAAAGATCGTCATTTAATCTTAATTTCTGTTGAGGATAACTTATTAAAAGGCGCAGCAACGCAGGCTGTACAGTGCATGAACATTCGGTATGGTTTTGATGAAACAACCGCATTATTATAAAAATGGACTAATTTCTATTTTAAATTTTGAACATCTTAACAATAAGTTAAATTACTAGGAAACTAAAATGAGACCATTAATTATAAAACTTGGTGGCGTATTACTTGATAACAAAGATGCCTTAAGCCAATTATTTGTTGTTATTAGTGAATATAAAAAGAATTATCAACGATCTTTAATTATTGTTCATGGCGGTGGTACGGTAGTTGATTCATTAATGGATAGGCTTTCTTTACCCGTAGTACGCCGAAATGGGCTACGTGTAACGCCAGCTGATCAAATTGATGTTATTGTAGGAAGCCTTGCTGGTAGCGCAAACACCAAATTATTGTCTGAGGCTAAAAAACATCAAATACCAAGTGTTGGGCTCTGCCTTGCTGATGGTAATAGTGTTAAAGTCAAACAAATTTCAGAAGAGCTAGGTTATGTTGGCGAAGCTCAAGCAGGCGATCCTACATTAATAAATTTACTTGTTAATGCAGGTTATTTGCCAATTGTTAGCTCAATTGGCATCACCGAAAGTGGGCAAATGATGAATGTTAATGCCGATCATGCTGCGGTAGCGCTCGCTAAAACTTTAGGTGCAGACTTAATATTGTTGTCTGATGTCGTTGGCGTGTTTGACGAAAATAAGCAACGGATTGAGTCTTTAACACAATCGCAGGCGAATCAATTGATCGCTAAAGGTATTATTACCGATGGTATGGTGGTAAAAGTGAATTCGGCTTTTGAAGCAGTTAAAGAACTGGGGCAGCCGATTGTAATTGCCAGTTGGAAAGAGTCCGATCAACTTATTAAATTATTTAATGGAATATCAGGAGCAACGGGTACAAAAATTATTGCTTAAATAATAAGTATTTGTATTAGGCTAGTTATCATCAATGCAAATATAAAAGTATATATCTTTAACGCATTTATTTATCGTAAGTTAATTTGGAAAGGGTGTAACATGAAAAAAAGTGGAACAAAAAAGGTTGTATTAGCTTATTCAGGTGGTTTGGATACATCAGCAATTATTCCTTGGTTAAAAGAAAACTATGGCGGATGTGAAGTTTACGCTTTTGTTGCTAATGTAGGTCAAGATCCCAAAGAATTAAAAGATGTCGAAAAGAAAGCTAAAGCCTCGGGGGCTGTGGCTTGTAAAGTGGTTGATTTACGAGAAGAATTTGTTAAAGACTATGTATACCCTGTTTTGAAAACAGGCGCCTTATATGAAGGCACTTATTATCTTGGTACCTCGATGGCTCGTCCAATTATTGCAAAAGCACAAGTAGAATATGCATTAGAAGTTGGTGCAGATACACTATGTCATGGTGCAACAGGTAAAGGTAATGACCAAGTACGCTTTGAAACAACTTACACCGCACTTGCACCACAACTAAAAGTCATTGCACCTTGGCGTGAATGGGATCTACGTTCACGTGAAGCATTAATTGATTATTTAAAAGTTCGTAAAATCCCAACCACGGCAACGGTTGAAAAAATTTATAGCCGTGACGAAAATGCATGGCATATCTCGACTGAAGGCGGTGTGCTAGAAAGTACTTGGAACCAAGCTAATGCTGATTGCTGGGCTTGGACTGTTTCGCCCGAAGATGCGCCAGATAAACCAGAACTGGTTACTATTGGAATAGAAAAAGGTGAAGTAGTGTCGGTAAATGGCAAAAAATTATCGCCTTACAACTGCGTGGCAACACTGAATAAAATTGGTGCAAAACATGGTGTTGGTCGCGTAGATATTATTGAAAATCGCCTAGTTGGTATTAAATCACGTGGTTGCTATGAAACTCCAGGCGGCACAATAATGATGATAGCATTACGTGGTTTAGAGCAATTAATCTTAGACCGTGACAGCTTTAAATGGCGCGAACAACTCGGAATTGAAATGGCCTATGTTGTTTATGATGGTCGTTGGTTTGCTCCATATCGACGTTCAATTCAAGCGGCCGCTGAAGTATTAGCACAAGACATGACAGGCGAAGTTGTTGTTAAACTTTATAAAGGTAATGCAACAGCAGTACAAAAAAAATCGCCGAATAGTCTATATAATGAAGAGTTTGCAACATTTGGAGAAGATGAAGTTTATGATCACAGCCATGCAGGTGGCTTTATTCGTCTATTCTCGTTATCCTCACGTATACGAGCTTTAAATGAAGATAAGAAAAAACAACCAGCTCAAAAGACCAAATCAGCTAAATCTATTAAAACAGCGGAACCGGTGAGTAAAACATAGCAACAAAAGTAAAAAAGTGATTTCCGATATCACAAATAAAATAACAACAATATACAGGCTAATGTTTGTATGTTGTTATTTTAGATAAAATTGTACTTGTTTAACTAGTTATTAAAAATAATATAGAGGTAATTATGGCATTATGGGGTGGGCGTTTTAGCCAAGCGGCAGATCAACAATTTAAGCATTTTAATGATTCATTGCGCTTTGACTATCGTCTTGCAGAGCAAGATATCATTGGTTCAATTGCTTGGTCGAAAGCATTGGTGACTGTTAACGTTATATCTTATGATGAGCAAAAAAAGTTAGAAAAAGCTTTGAACGAATTACTGGTTTTGGTACAACAAGATCCCAATCAGATTTTACAAAGTGATGCTGAAGATATACACAGTTGGGTGGAGCAAAAACTGATCGAAAAAATTGGTGATTTGGGTAAAAAATTGCATACAGGTCGAAGTCGCAACGATCAATCAGCCACTGACCTAAAACTATGGTGTAAAGATCAAATTCCTTATTTAATTAATACCATTAATCAATTGCGACAATCTCTTGTTACAACTGCAAAACAACATCAAAATGCCGTTATGCCTGGTTATACCCATCTACAGCGAGCACAACCAATCACATTTGCACATTGGTGTTTAGCTTATTTTGAAATGCTCACCCGTGATGTTAGTCGTTTACAAGATACTTTAAAACGCTTAGATGTAAGCCCATTAGGGACAGGTGCATTGGCTGGAACTGCTTATCCCATGGATCGCGATCAATTAGCAAATTGGTTAGGTTTTTCGGTAGCAACAAATAATAGTTTAGATTCGGTGTCTGATCGAGATCACATTCTTGAGCTATTAAATAATGCTTCAATTGGTATGGTGCATCTATCACGTTTTGCTGAAGATCTTATCATTTTCAACAGTGGTGAATCTAACTTTGTTGAATTATCTGATCGCGTTACTTCGGGCTCGTCACTTATGCCACAAAAAAAGAATCCCGATGCATTAGAACTAATTCGTGGCAAAGTAGGTCGAGTGACTGGCGCATTAACTGGAGCGCTTATGACCTTGAAAGGTTTACCGCTTGCTTATAATAAAGATCTACAAGAAGATAAAGAACATCTATTTGATGCACTGGATACTTGGCATGAATGTTTAGATATTGCCATATTAGTATTAGAAGATATTAAAATTAACTATGCAAACTGCCAAGAAGCGGCTAAACAAGGTTATTCCAATGCGACCGAACTTGCTGATTATTTAGTTGCCAAAGGTATACCATTTCGGGAAGCACATCATATTGTTGGTGAAGCAGTAATTGATGCAATCACCAAGAAAAAGGCACTTGAAGAGCTCTCGCTTGAGGAATTACAGAAATTTAGCCCTGTTATTGGTAATGACGTTTATTCAATATTATCGTTAGAATCATGCTTAGCCAAACGTTGCGCTAAAGGAGGGGTTTCACCACAACAAGTCAAATTAGCAATTAAAAATGCAAAGCAACAATTATCCTAGTCTTTTCACTCTTCTTCATAACTATGCCGGCATTTGCCGGTATTTTTATACCAATTAAATCAATAATGCTATGTAAAGCAATAGCTTTTGATTACAGGAATAAAATAGCCAAAAGGTATAGACTTATGCATCTTTTTCTTAAAAAATTTGATTGTATATCTGTTAAGTCGGTGTAAAAATAGAATTCTTTTTTGAATGGATTAAAGTGAATTGTTATGAATAAAAGTTATAACTTTAGTGCAGGTCCAGCAAAATTACCTGCAGATGTATTAAAACAAGTTCAAGCTGAGTTATTGAATTGGCATAATACAGGTGCATCGGTGATGGAATTGAGCCATAGAGGTAAAGATTTTGATGCCTGTGCTGTTGAAGCTTCTAACGACCTGCGTGAAATATTAGATATCCCTAATAATTACAAAATTCTCTATTGCCAAGGTGGTGCTAGAGCACAATTTGCCGCAGTGCCATTAAATATTTTAGGCAATAAAACCAATGCAGACTATATCAATAGCGGTTATTGGAGCCAGTGTGCTGCCAAAGAAGCCAGTAAATATTGCCAAATTCACGAGCAAAATGTGGTCATAAAGCAAAATGGATTAACCGCTATCAAACCTATGTCAGAATGGCAATTAAATGATGATTCTGCTTATGTACATTATTGTCCTAACGAAACAATTGATGGTATTGAAATTTTTGAAGAGCCTAATTTTGGTAATAAAACAGTCGTTGCCGATCTATCATCATGCATATTATCACAACCAATTGATATAAGCCGATATGGCATCATTTATGCGGGTGCCCAAAAAAATATTGGTCCATCAGGTATTACTATTGTTATTGTGCGTGAAGATCTAATCGGTCATGCACAAAAAATGTTACCATCAATATTAGATTACAAAATTTTAATGGATAACGATTCTATGTTTAATACACCACCTACCTTTGCATGGTACCTGTCGGGTTTAGTGTTTAAATGGATAAAAAAACTTGGCGGACTAAAAGCGATGCAGCAACGTAACCAAGTCAAAGCGCAATCGCTATACCAATATATCGACCAATCTAATTTTTACCGAAATACGGTTGCAACCGTTAACAGATCAATTATGAATGTCACTTTTTTATCACCAAATGAAGAGCTAGATAAAAAATTTGTAAGCGAAGCAAGCCAAGCTAACATTATTGGTATTAAAGGGCATCGAATTGCTGGAGGAATGCGTGCATCAATTTATAACGCTATGGATCAAGAAGGGGTGAATTATTTAATTGACTTTATGCAGCAATTTGAAAAACAAAATAGCTGAAAGCTATATAAGTAGTGACGCCAATTAAAAAGGAAAGGTAGGACCTCCCTTTTTAATTAGCTAGCTTATTTGCAACTATATACTTCACCAACCATAACTGCATCTGTTGGTGCAATATCCGAAATATATTGCATAGAAGTATCTTGCGCATTATAAATCACATTACCACCCATCGTAGCAGCTTTGTTCATAAGGTCTGATGCCGCATCGCGAATAAGTTCACTATGTGTTTTAAGTCCAGAAAAGAAACTGCTACGACGTCCCTCTATTTTCCCCAAAAACTGGCAAGAATCTGCAGGCTTAGTATCAATAAATTGAACTTGGCGACCAGCAGCAGTCGGTTGATATTTATCGCTACTACACGCACCTAAAAGCAAAGTTGCTAACATTACAACACCAACAAATACTAATTTTTTGATAGACATAATATTTCCTTAGCCAATATAACAAAAAATAATAATGAACCAAGTTATTGTATCAGTTTCATTAAGCAAAAAATATTAGTAATTAAGCGAGAGGAAAACTTTACAAACACATTTCAGATTAAGAAATAATCAAACTAACCTAGTTTATTAATTAATTATAGCAAATTCGATTTAACTCTATTATAATCGCAACCCTACTAACTTAGTAGCACGCCAAAATGGCCCCTTAGCTCAGTTGGTCAGAGCAGTCGACTCATAATCGATTGGTCACTGGTTCAAGTCCAGTAGGGGCCACCATATAAGTGATTATTTATATTTAACAAATAAGTTCGTTTATGACTATACCATTCAATATTCTCGATGTATTTTTATCATCACTGATTGTTTTTTGGTGGGTGTATTTGGCTGTCTTTGTATTGAGTATAATTATAGTTTTTGCATGTGAAAATAAATTGTTAAAGTTTATTTGTGCAATATTAGCAATAGCACTATTGTGCAGTTATATTTCTCTTTACTATCTTTATTCATTTTATACTTATTTTAAGCTTTTTTGATAAGCATTTATGTCCGTTGAAGAAATAATGGTTTTAGCACTATTGAGTTGTTATACTTTTCTTATTACGATTATCTATTTAGTTTAATTATTTCTAACTTTTAGCCTTTTAGAAACTCATATTTAGCTTTCTGTCTCATTATGTTGCGCTTGCCATTAACAAAAAAATGGCGCTCAATAAAGCGCTTTAATACAGATAAAACATCGTTTTTCACCGCTTGCTATATTAATTTTGTTTAATGAGCTGATATTTTTCTACATTCAAATTTGATTTTGCATTTTTCGGGAAATAGTTTATAGCTTGTCACTCTACTAATCTTTTACTACGAGTGAAAATTAGTTATAGGCTTAATGAATTTCTTGTAATTCACTCATGCTACACTTAAATACAATTTGTAGATTATCGAATTGATCTTTTGAACTAGTCATCCAGCAGCTTTTCATTGATGGATCGATTTTCTTTATTAATTGCACTTCGTCGCTATTATAACCACAGCTAATCCAGTTACCCCCTTTATCATAAATGGTATTAACACTCCAAGTTGACTCATATTTTTTGCCATCAATAATACCTACTTCAGGTTTTAATTGAATTAATTTAACAGGTTTATCGGAATAAATACCTGCGGCATTAAGTACTTTACGCTCATTTCTTTTTTCTGAAACTTCCCAACCGTCAGGAGCACTATCAATATCAAATTGGGCAGATTTAACTTTCACCGCTATTGGGCAAGTAATTTCATAGGCATTAGCAGTGTGCAAAGCGCCAATTAAAACCAAAGAGGCAACACCTATCTTTAGTATTTTTTCCATTGATAAACCCTTATTAAAATATTGGCATAAATCATCATTTAATTTTATGTTAGATTGCAATTATGCAAAGATTATAAGTGTTGTCAAGCATATAGAATTCATCTCTATAATTATGTATGGTAATTGTTATGGGCAGAAGCACAGGAATAAGTAAGCTAAAATTTACAATATTTTGGAATGGCAACTCATTTGCAAACAAAAAATTAAAGGGGAAGTGGTTTGTTAAATTCTACAGGAGGAAAATAGCCTGACAATATAAGCCGTCCTCTAAGTAGTTATATAAGGTAGCCAGAATAATGATGTTGGTTTGCATTTAGGATGCTATTTTCCATTTGCAACTGTTTAAGCTTTTTGTGTAATGCAAACAGCTTATTTTCTTCTGGTTGTGATGATTTGTAGGTTGAATGAGCCACTTTGCTTGATTTATTTAGTGATCTAAAGCGCAGGGTGCCAGATTATATTTTTCGGCTAAATTACTGTGTGATTTTTTTTGCAGATAAAGTTTAACCATTTTTGATTTTACCTTATCCTGATCCTTAAAAAATTGTATGATATCTAATAATTTTTAACAAAAAATGGATAAGCAAGGATAAAAGTAAGGTGCTAACAATAAATAATCAGGTTATTAAGACTCTATATGGTGAAGTATATGGAAGAGATGCCTTTATTCTAAAAAATGTCATATTAGATATGTATCCTCTGGAACTAGAGGTAGTAACTTCTCTTGATTTATCTTTTTGTCAATTAAATAATGGGTTAAGTGGTGAAGTTTTAGTTTATTTTAAGTTCAAAGATATAAAAAGTTTAACTATTACGATGATTGATGAATCAAAATATCAACTGGTAAAAAAATCTTGCTTTGATAAAGTGTTTGATACCGAATGTGATGAACATTATATCTTAAGCACTTATGATCATGTGTTTGATGTAATTGGTCAATGTCAAGTATGTTATAAGTAGTTATGAACGTTTAGGATGGCGTTTAAATCGTTCAGCTTTACTTTATCTACTATTTATTTGATAAAGATGGTCTTTTTAGATTTAATTACGATTTTCTACTCAACTTTGTTTTTCGACTCTACCATAAATAATAGTTGTAGAGAATTAAATATAGTAAACGTTTTTGTAATTGAGAAAAAGATCTATCCCATTATCCAAATAAAGTAATCCATAATCTATGGTCACTTTCTACTTAATTCTAACCAACTTTACAAGTTTATTTATATGAGAAAAATTATCGCTATTATACACTATGTGATTTACTTAGCTGGCATTTTTATCTTATTAGTTATGGGTTCTAGCAAATACGATTGGATGCAAGAAATGGATAATACCATGACTAATTTGCCAAAAGATAGCTCTGGTAATGTAGGTCTAGTAATGGCAATCTTGGGGCTAATACTAGTTATAATGCAGGCTTTTCGTTTCAAACTAACTCATAGTCATTTTGAAAGAAAAATGATTGTTGTGCTAACGTTACTTGGATCCATTATTTGGTTGATTATATGTAGTTGATGACTAATTTTACTGGAATTCGCAATAATCTAAAGATTGAAAAATGTAATAAAGCAAACTTTTATCTTAACATAACAAAATACTAACCTTTGGGTAGTAAACTGCTGGGTACTTTTAGATGGATAATATTTTAATTAAAAATTTACTTTCCGCTATTGAAAAAGGTAACGTCAGGGGATGTGATGAAATAAAGGAAATAAACGGAGAGTGCTATTTTTTTCAATACGCATTGAAAAAGAAAAGCGGATTTTATAGCACTTACCTTTTTTATATCGTTGAAAGCAAGATGGATGTTATAGAGGATTATGGCATTGAGCAAATTAAAAAATTCTCTGATATTATTGATGCTGTTAATTATTTTAAATCACTTGGTGTTAATATTGAGCAATTTTCGTCGATAAAAGGAAATTTGCCTTTTTAATCAAAATCAAAAATAGTAAATAGAATAGTGTTGTTATTATCATGTAGCTCTATACCTTTACTGTTGAAATAGCTAAAATAAAGCTTTAGATATCCAAATTATTGTCCGAAAACTTAGCGTTGCATTTATATTTAGATGGCTAGTTTTTTAGTGTGTTATGATTAAAAGTTATTTTCAATAAATAAATTTTAAAGTTAATGATTCATTCTTCACTAAGAACACATATTTTCAAAAATCATTCCAAATATGAAAAACACCGTGTTCCATATAAAGTCGCATTTTATTGCGTATTTTAATATTTGGCTTTATATTATATCTCTATTAACTCTATTTTAGTTTTTCGCTAATCATTTATAAGCACAATTTATGCATAAAAAACGTCTTTCTTTGATTGTAGCAATCATGGCTGTTATTGCCATGGTTATGATTATATATTTTGTAAATCAACCTGATATCATTATATTACAAGGTGAGGTTGAATCTAACCGTGTTGATGTGGCGGCTAGAGTACAAGGTCGAGTTATTCAATTTAATTATGATGTAGGGGATAATGTTAAACAGGGCGATATTCTTCTTAATCTTTCAAATCCAGCATTATTAGCACAGTTAGCGACATCTGAAGCCCAATTAAAAGTAGCAATGGCAAGTCGAGATAATACTTATAGTACTAGACCAGAAACAATTGATGTGCAAAAGGCACAGTTAGATAAAGCGAAATCGGATTTAGATTTAGCTCAAACTAGCTATGAACGAATTAATCGCTTAGCCAGAAATGGAACTGTTTCAAAGCAAAGTTATGATGAGTCCTTTAATCAATATCAAGCGGCCATTAAAGCTTATGAAGCTGCTAAAGCTAACTTAGCATTAGCCGAAAACGGTAGTAGTGTAGAACAGAAAAAATTAGCCGATGTGCAAGTTGAACAATCAAAAGCAGCATTGACGCAAGTAAAAGCTGATGTTAATGAATTAACTTTAGTTTCTCCAATTAACGGTCAGGTTACAACTCGAGTCGCTGAAACAGGGCAATTATACAGTCCAGGTACTCCGCTTTATTCTATTATTGATCTAAACGATATTTGGTTTACCTTTAATATTCGAGAAGATTTGCTGGGAAATATTAAAGTTGGGGATACGTTTCAGGTAAAAGTACCTGCATTAAATAATCAAGTTGTTGATGTTAGAATAACCGTGTTAAATGCATTAGGTCAATATGCGAATTGGCAAGCGACTAAAGCGACGGGTGACTTTGACCTAAAAACTTTTGAAATGCGTGCAAAACCAATAAATAAGGTACTAGGTCTGCGCCCAGGAATGAGTGTCACAACAAAGTGGCAATCTCACTGACATAATTTATATGGAGATTTTACACAAAGGAAACGACATTAATGTCTAACTCATTATTACAAGTGATGAGATGGGAAATCAACAAATTAATTAAACAACGTTTTTTATTTTTATTGATTTTGATCTATCCTTTATTACTTATTTTTTTATTTCTTTACATGTATAATGCAGGTGTTATTACTCAGGTACCTATCGCTGTTGTTGATCAAGATACAACTAAATCATCACGCTTATTAATTCAACAAGTTGCTGCTTCGCCACAGTTACAGGTGACTAAACGTTATCAAGATCTTTTTTCAGCCAAACATGCTTTGATCAAAGGTGATGTTTATGCTGTGCTTTTTATTCAGCCAAAGTTTGAAAAAGATCTTATAGCAGGTCATCAGCCAGAAGTAGTGGCTTTTTATAATAATCAGTATATGTCTGCTGGCACTATTATTTTTCGGTCGATGAGCTCTGCATTGAAAGCAGCTAATAGTCAAATAGTATTGCAAGAGTTATTAGAAAAAGGGGTTGCTTCATCAGTTGCGCAAGGCCAAATGCAATCAGTGCCAGTTAGTTTACATCCTTTATATAATCCAACATTAAATTATTTATACACATTAATTAGTGGGTTGATTCCTACTATACTTCAGATTATTATGATGATGGTAATGGTCACAAGTATCACTCGCGATCGTTTTTCTGTAACAAGCTATCAGCAAACGTTAAAATTAGCTAATCATAATATTTTTATCTTTTTATTGGGGCGTATCTTTCCCTATTTTATCTATTTTTTATTTTGTCTTATTCTATTTGACACGGTGTTAATTAATTACTTTAATTTACCACTAAATGGGCATTTTGTATTACTTCAGCTTGGTAGTATGGGGTTTATTTTAACGGCATGCCTGTATGGGATTTTTTTTGGTCTAGTTGGTTCAACATTAGCACAAGCTTATGGCGGTGCAAGTTTACTTGCATCTCCTTGTTTTGGGTTTACAGGGCTTATATTCCCCCGTATTTCAATGAATGCTTTTGCTTATATTTGGGGGGCTTTATTACCTGTAACATGGTATATACAAATTCGGCTTGATCAAACATTAAGAAAACCAAATTTTATTACTTCATTAGAACCATTTGTTTATTTATTTGTCCAATTTAGCGTGATGTCAATTCTTATTACTCTTGTGCTACGAAAGATACGTAGGCGGTTAATATGATTAAATCTTTATTATTAATTTCCTACGATGAATTAAAACGTATTTTCCAAACCAAGGCAATACTTAGCGTCATGTTTGTTGGGATATTTATCTATTTCTTCTTTTATCCACAACCTTATTTGAATGAAGCTATACGTGACGTACCTATTGCAGTTATCGACCAAGATAATACTAACTATAGTCGAGAGTTAGTAAGGCAAATCGATGCCAATAAATCGATTAAAATAGACTTGCATATTGAGGATTTAGAGACTGCTAAAAAGCTTATAGAAGAACGTAAAATCTATGGGGTATTACTGATACCTTATCGTTTTGAGCAACATATCTTAGAGGGAAAAGCTAGTCCTATTTCCTATTATGGTGATGCAAGCTATATTTTAATTTATAGTAATGTCGCAACTGCAATTAACACTGTTTCCAGTAATTTTGGTGCTAAGATTTCAATTTTACGTAAAATAGCACAAGGCGTCGATCCAGCAGTAGCAACTAATAATGTTTCACCTTTCAATACTCAGTTAATTAGCCTATTTAATCCTCAATCAGGCTATGCAACCTATATCATTCCAGCAGCTTTTATTTTGATTTTAAATCAAACATTACTTATTGGTAGTACATTATGTCGGCTATTTAGTAAAAATTCTCATTTTGAAATGGCTTTCATTCACAAGCAGAAGGATGCAGCATCTTCTGCACTATTACTACTTTTAGGTAAACTATTCACTTACTTAATACTTTATTTGATTTATTTTATTATTTATACCGTAGTTGCAAACTATTGGTATGACTTACCTCGCCTAAGTCATCTTTTTGTTTCTTTATCGTTTATTATCCCCTTTATTTTGGCTACCGCATCATTAGGTAAAGTTTTATCACATTTTATCCATACGGTGAGCGATGTATTTTGCTTAATTTTACCATCAAGTATGATTGTATTTTTTACTACGGGGATTTCTTGGCCTAAAGAATTAATGCCCCCTTTATTTCATTTGATTGGTGATATATTTCCTGCAGTACCCGCTATAGTCGGTTCGGTAAAAATTAACCAAATGGGCGCAAGCTTTTCTGAATTTAGCCAGCAATATTGGCATTTGTGGATATTAACTATTGTCTATTTTGGTATCGCTTTTATTTTAGAAAAGCGGTACGTGCAAAAGGCAATGATAGCAAATGCTAGTAAAGAAAGCTAAATACTGTTATATATCCGTTTTATAATATTTATTCAATGTATTAACAAAATTGATTTAACTATTTTTTATTTTTATTATATTTTGTAAAAAATATTCAGTTTTCTATACCATTTGGTTATTTACAAATGATCTATTATTGCAATTTTTTTAAATTAAATTATTTGTGGTCATATCAATTAATTTGTTTTTTAGCAAAATCTTTTAAGTAAATTATACATTTCAATATGAAGATTTAAGTATTGATCTTGTGTCGCAGCATATATATCTATATCATAGCGCGCCATAAAGACTTTATTCATCAAAATAATAAATAAAAGAGTCCTCATGTTAATCAATGCTAAAAATATTCTAGAAAAATTAAATCCACATAATAAAGTAAATTACGATTCTGTATTAAAAGAGGTGATAGCTCATTGGCAATCTAAATCGGTGCGGCCTAAATTATTGATTCATAGTTGCTGTGCACCTTGTAGTACCTATGTTTTAGAGTATTTAGCCCAGTATGCGGATATTACCATTTATTTTGCAAATTCAAATATTCATCCTCGAATTGAATATGAGCATCGTAGTATGGTTCAACAAAAATTTATTGCTGATTTTAATCAAAAAACAGGTAATAATGTGCAATTTTTAGAAGCACCTTACCAGCCAGCGGAATTTATTAAGAAAGTTAGCCATTTACGTGATGCTCCAGAAGGTGGCGAGCGTTGTCATATTTGTTACAAAATGCGTTTAGACTTAGCAGCGATTAAAGCCCAAGAATTGGGGTTCGATTATTTTGCTAGTGCATTAACGCTTAGCCCTAAAAAAAATAGTCAAAAAATTAATGATCTTGGATTTGAAATTCAAGAGCTTTTTTCAGTAAATTATCTTCCTTCTGATTTTAAAAAGAATAATGGTTATAAGCGTTCGGTTGAACTTTGCAAAGAGTATGATGTATATCGGCAATGTTATTGTGGTTGCATTTTTGCTGCCAAAGCGCAAGGTGTTGATTTAAAAAATGTGATAGCTATCGCTAAGCAAGGATTAGAAAAGGGGATTTAGCTATTTGATTAGATTATTAAAAATAAACTGAAAGTATGATTAGTTCATTAAAGCCCATATGGCTAAATTGAATTAATCATTATATAGTCACAATATTATGGTATAGTTTATAAAAATTAATCGTAGTTATGCATTTATAATAAGGATTAGTCGTGTTGTCGATTTATCAATTAAAACCTAAATTCCAAGCATTTCTTCGACCTTATGCCGATTATCTTTATAGTGCCAATATAACCGCTAATCAGGTAACACTAATGGCGGGTTTTGGATCAATTTTAATCGCTTTTATTGTTGGTCGATTTGCTGCTTATCAATGGATTTTTGGTCTTATTCCAATATGGATGTTTATCCGTATGGCGCTTAATGCTATTGACGGTATGTTAGCAAGAGAATATAACCAAAAATCAAATTTAGGGGCTTATTTGAATGAGATGTGTGATGTGGTTTCGGATTGTGCGTTGCTATTAATCTTTACACAAATAAATCAAGTCGAAACCAGTTTGGTGATAGCCATTGTTTTGTTATCATTTTTAACGGAGTATGTTGGCGTGTTAGGTCTGATGGTTGGTTGTTCACGACGTTATGATGGACCAATGGGTAAAAGTGATCGTGCTTTTGCGTTTAGTCTAATTAGTTTGGGGATTGCTACCTATTTATTGCCACTTGATTGGCTCAATATACTATTGTTGCTTATTACCTTTTTGCTATTAATTACTGTGATTAATAGAGTCAGAAAGGGATTACAAGAATCAAAAAATAACAAGGTATAAGTTATGCGTGAACAGCAAGAAAAAACATTTATTAGCCATGATGGCTGTCAATTATTTTACCGTTATTGGCCAGCAGTTGATAGTGACAGCAATGCTAAACCTTCGAGAGCAATTGTTCTTTTTCATCGTGGTCATGAACACTCTGGGCGAGTTGCTCATCTAGCTGATGAGTTAAATCTATCCGATTATCAGATTTTTGCTTGGGATGCGAGAGGTAATGGGCAATCCGAGGGTGAACGTGGTGATGCTCCTAATTTTGCGACTTTAATTAAAGATGCAAACTGTTTTATTGAGCATATTATGCATGAGTATGATATATGCCAAGAAGATATTGCTATTATAGCCCAAAGTGTGGGGGCGGTTATCGCTTCAGCATGGGTACATGATTATGTGCCAAATATTCGTGCTTTAGTACTTGGTTCGCCAGCTTTTGACATAAAATTATATGTACCATTAGCTGTGCCAGGTTTAAAATTACTGTATAACTTGAAAGGTAACTTTTTTGTTAATAGTTATGTAAAACCTAAATTGCTGACACATGATGCTGAGCGAGCACAATCTTTCACAGAAGATCCATTAATAACACGACCAATATCAGTACGCTTACTTTTGGATTTATATGCAGTGTCCGATCGCATTGTTAAAGATGCAAATGCGATAACGGTACCAACACAGTTATTAGTTTCTGGTTCAGATTATGTCGTTAAGCGTAAACAACAAAAACTGTTTTACAATAATTTAGGTACAGAACAAAAAGAATTTCATATATTACCTGGGTTTTATCATGATACTTTTGGTGAAAAAGATCGTAAATTAGCAATTGATTATGCAAGACGATTTATTATTGGTTGTTTTGCTAATCAACCATGCGTGCCATTATTAACCAATGCTGATTTAATGGGATACACAAGGCAAGAGGCTGATAATTTAATATTGCCGCCATCAGGTTGGATTAAGCCTTTATATTGGCGATTTATTAAAGCTAATTTAAAATATGCTAGCAAACTCTCAGACGGGATCAAATTAGGATTTGATACTGGATTTGATTCGGGCAGCACACTTGATTATGTTTATCGTAATGAACCATCTGGAACATCAAAATTAGGACGTTTTTTTGATTATATCTATCTTCAATCGATTGGTTGGCGAGGCATTCGGCAACGTAAAGAACATCTTGAAGAACTATTAAAATTAGCTATCAATAAATTACACGAACAGAACCATTCTGTGAATATTGTTGATATAGCAGCAGGGCACGGGCGTTATATTTTAGAAACGGTTAATCAAATTGCCAACAAACCTAATTCTGTATTATTACGAGATTACAGCGATATTAATGTACAAAAAGGCAGAGCATTAATAGAAGAAAAAGGCTTAACGGCTATAGCGCGTTTTGAAAAAGGAGACGCCTTTAATCGACAGCAATTAGCCCAATTGTCACCTAATCCCACATTAGCTGTGGTTTCGGGATTATATGAGCTATTTAGTGATAATCAGATGTTACGTGATTCTTTAGCAGGGCTCGCTGAGTCTATTCCTGAAGGAGGATATTTAATTTATACCAATCAGCCATGGCATCCACAGCTAGAGTTTATTGCAAGAGCTTTAACATCTCATCGAGATGGAAAGCCATGGATTATGCGCAGGCGTACGCAACTGGAAATGGATCAATTGGTTGCATCGGCTGGTTTTAGAAAAATAACCATGCGTATTGATCAATGGGGCATTTTTACTGTATCACTTGCACAACGAATGAAATAATTAGTCATGACTAGCGTAACATGGCGGTTTAATAAGCTGATTACTTATAAATTAATATGGTTAATAAGTTTGACCGTGTTCTTTTTTACTAGCTATAATTTTGCAAACTGGTTTACTTCTACACGTAACGATGTCGGAAGTATCGTTTTTGAATGGGAAAGATCAATTCCTTTATGGCCTTGGTCTATCATACCTTATTGGTCGATAGACTGTATGTATGGGCTTGCAATTTTGCTGGCTAGTTCTTATCGAACACTAAAAATTCTCTGTTTTCGTCTTTTATCTGCTCAGATTATTTGCATAGCTTGCTTTTTGATCTTTCCGCTAAAGTATTCTTTTGAGCGCCCTGTATTAGATGGATTATCGGGGCTATTATTTGATATTTTAATGGGATTTGATAAACCTTTTAATCAAGCACCATCGCTTCATATTCCCTTATTGATTATTTTATGGCAATTTTACGCCCGTTATTTTCGAGGAATATGGCGCTATATTTTGCATATTTGGTGTTTATTGATCGGTTTATCAGTATTAACCACTTGGCAACATCATTTCTTTGACATCCCAACTGGGCTTTGGGTAGGGTGCTTTTGTGTTTGGTTATGGCCAGACAATCATTTATCGCCAATAACAAACGATCAATTACCTAAACAATATGTGTGGGGTAGCGCCTATTTTTTACTGTTTTTATTGTCGTTTTGTTCTGCTATCTACTTTTCTTCTTGGGCATTATGGTTATTATGGGTTTCAGGTGCATTTTTGTTGGTTTCCCTCAATTATTTATTATTTGGCGCAGCAGGGTTTCAAAAACAGACTAATGGCCACTTTAATTTAGCTGTTACTATTTTATACTTGCCTTATTTTATTATTATGTGGGTTAATTCACGATTATGGACATTTAAAAATAATCCAACGGATTTGATTATTGATAATGTTTATTTAGGTAGTATACCGTCTAATAAGACATTACAAGCCAATCAGTTTACGTCGATTGTAGAGCTTTGTGCTGAATTACCAATAACTCAATTTAATGGTCATTATAAATTGATTCCAGTATTGGATATGACACCACTTACCATGGATGAGTGTCAACAAGCAGCCGAAATTATTGAACAATATCATAAGCAAGGCAAATTATTAGTCTGTTGTGCGTTGGGGTATTCACGCAGTGCTACGGCAATTATTGCTTGGTTATTAATGACCCAAAGAGTAACTAGCTTAAATGAGGCTATAGCTAAGGTAAAATTATATCGTCATAACGTGGTTATTACGGCTAAACAACAATTAATTTTGTCGAATTGGTATGCAAAAATAACATGAAGAGAATAAATATGTTAAATCACGATGATGCAGGAATAGCAACAAAAACAGCAACAGTTAGTCAAACATCGTTGGTGACATTTTGTAGTATACTCTCTATCAGCTTGCCTATCGGTATATTTTCGTTACTATTAACCATTATCGCCTTATTTTTTGCGTTGATAACAAGTGGAATGATTAATAGCAGTTTATTATCAACTGTTTTTTATTTTCTGGCCTTTATTATGGGAATAGTGGGTGTTTATTATGCATTACGGATCAAACTTGACAAAAAGTTATTTGATTATTTAGCTACCAGCAATGAATGCTTAATCAATACACTTATTGATTTAGATAATGCATTAATGGACTTTCATTTAATTAAATCTAAGCAATTAGCAACACGAACTATTACCGAGCGTCAACAAGGAACCTTAAAGCTATTTAAACAACAAATCATTATGCTAGTAATACAAATCATGTTGTTAATAGGCGCATGGATCAGTGGCCTTATCCAATTATGTTAACAAGCGTTTAGCTAAAATGTACCATCATATTAAACAAGCAATAAAGGAAAACAACAATGTCTAATTATCAAAAAGATACTTTATTATTGTTTGTTGGTATCGGTATTTTACTTGTGATGGCTTCTATTATTGGTTGGTTGTTAAAAAAACGACTGAATAGCCCTAATAAAGTCATCGATAACCTGAATACTCGCATCAATGCATGGTGGGTGATGGTGGCAATTATTGGTATTGCTTTTTTAATAGGAAAATTAGCTGTTATTTTTTTATTCTTTGTCGCATCAGGCATTGCATTACGCGAATTTCTCAGTTTAACTCCTGTTAATCGTTATGATTTTTATGTCTTGATATTTGCTTATTGTATTGCTTTACCCGTGCAATATATTTTAGTGGCTATATCATGGTATGGATTGTTTAGTATTTTTATTCCTGTTTATGGTTTTTTATTATTAGCGATATTGGCAACAATAACCGGCTCAACAGATAATTTTTTAGCACGAATCGCTGAAGTGCAATGGGGGGTAATGATTACGGTTTATAGTATTTCTTGTGTACCAGCACTATTAACATTACCTATTGATAATTATCAAGATCGTAACCTTTTATTAATTGCTTATTTAGTGTTAGTTGTTGAACTTTCTGATGTATTGCAATACGTATTTGGTAAGTTGTTTGGCAAACGCAAAATTAGCCCGAATTTATCACCATCTAAAACCATTGAAGGATTTATTGGTGGAATATTATCAGCAAGTTTACTAGGTGCTTGCTTATTTTGGATAACCCCTTTTAGCTTTATACAAGCTGGTTTAATTTCACTTATGCTTACGTTACTAGGTTTTCTGGGGGGATTGGTTATGTCTGCCATTAAACGTGATAGAGGTGTAAAAGATTGGGGAAAGCTAATTGGTGGTCATGGTGGTGTGCTTGATCGTCTTGATTCTGTCTGTTTTACTGCACCTATCTTTTTTCATGTTATGCGCTATTTTTGGGTATAACCTTATGTTAACTGTAGATAACCAAGCAGTTTAGATAAATTAAAAAATATACACGTAAAAAAAGAGCAAAACAGTTTAATTTATGATATAAATACAAGTATTGTATTAACATTAAGATAGAAATAAGGACTTTATTATGCTAAAAGAACAAATGGTAGTTAAAAACTCAACAGGCTTACATGCTCGCCCAGTTACAGCACTCGTTAAATTAGCCGGTCGCTATAAATCATCAATTGAGCTTGTTTATAATGACAAAGCAATTAAGCTAAAAAGCATGATGGGTTTACTTGGAGCTGGTGTTAAAGGCGGTTCAACCGTTGAAATCATCTGTGATGGTGAAGATGAACAAGCAGCAATGGATGAAATTCGTGAATTATTTGCTACTGGTTTTGGTGAGTAATTAACTGAGTTAATCAGGCTAATACCAAATACTTCATTATTCCGTCGACTTTAGTCGACGGAATCATTTTTAAAAAAGACGTAACTAAACTTTTAAGTAGACCTATTTAAAAAGATTAAATTAATCTTTAATGATTGAATTCAATTCATTAGGATCAATTGATGGTAATAATTTAGTAAAACATTTAGTTAGATAAAGTAAATAACAGAATCCAAACGCCAACCAAATTAAACCGACGGTCATTGCTGTCGTTTCAAGGCTTGTCCATAACCATAATGAAAGTAAAACACCAATAGTAGGCATTAAACCATATTTTAAAAGCATTGGTACTGTTTTCTTTGCGTTTCCGCCTAGGTAGCTTTTAATTACGCATAAATTAACAAAAGTAAATGCAACTAATGCGCCGAAACTAATCATAGAAACAACTAAACTAAGCTCTAATACTAATGATAGTAATGAAAAACAAGCAACAAAGATAATTGATAAATAAGGCGTTCTAAAACGTGGATGAATTCTATAGAAGATCTGTTTTGGTAACACACCCTCACGCCCCATTGCATAAAAAATTCTAGAGACACTGGTTTGTGCTGTCATTGCTGAGGCGAAAACACCAGTTAAATAGGCCGCTTGAAAGAAGTTATACATAAAGTTTCCACCTAGTTGGCTCATATCACCAACACGGCGAACGACATCTAAACTTGCAGTATCTTTATTATCTATAAAATCAGTCCATTCAGGATAAGCTAAATGAGCACAATATGAGACAATTAAGAATATGCAACCAGCAATAAGAACTGTCCATATAATGGCTCTTGGTAGCGATTTTTGTGCATCATTAGACTCTTCAGCTAAAGTGGCAATGGCGTCAAAGCCTAAGAAAGCAAGGCATAATATTGCTGCTCCTGACATCAAGCCGCTAAAATCACCAGCATTGACTTGTAAAGGTTTTATCATTGCTTCTGGCGTTAAATTAATATTAGTCAATGTTAAAAAGATAAATAACCCAATAAATATCATTTGTACGATAATTAAGGTGAAATTTACTGAATTAATTAATTTAATCCCTAGGTAATTTAAAAAACTAACACTAAGCAATGATGCCAGCACAAATACATGGGCGGGAATGCTTGGAAACGCTTCGTTAAGATAAATACCAAGTACCAAATAATTTAATATTGGTAAAAATAAATAATCAAGAATTTGTGCCCAACCCACCAAAAATCCAACTTTTCCACCAAAAGTACGTTGTACATAGGTGTAAGCAGAACCAGCAATGGGCAATTTATTTGCCATTCGGCAATAGCTCAATGCTGTAAAAAAGATCATAGCAAGGGTGATAATATAGGCTATAGGTAAGTGTCCATTGCTGGCAACAGTGACTTCCCCATAAGTGGTAAAGATCCCCAAAGGAACCATATAAGCTAAACCAAATGCAATTAATGCAGGTGTGGTTAAAACTCGTTTCATTTTTATTGCGGACATGATTAACTTTACTCCTCTGTCCCAAAAAACAATAAAAAACTACTAAGTATAGTTTTGCCTTTTTACCCGCTGAAAGCGGCAAGGAATTCTGCCACATTATAATAATTATGCAAGCTAATTTTTAGTAAAAATTATTAAAGCGTGTAGATTATAAGCTTTAAACCATGTCACTAGTTATTTTAGGTTAATTAAATTCAAATTGCTTGGTTAAAGCTTAAGTTTCAATTTTCATATTTGTGATCGATATCTAATATTTGCTAGGCAAAATCCATGTGAGTGTATATAAATTATTGTATATTAAATTTACAGTATAGAGTGAAAATTAAGCCATTGCGGAAACCTATTATCAAAAAGAGGATCTATCTATGTTATCTATTCCTGTTTTATCGGTTGATTTAACCCGTGATATTGTCAATCAAAAATCAGCAGTGATTAATTTAATGGCTGAAACTAGCCAAGCATATTTAACTGATGTCAAAACCTTTTTTGAAGATGTAATGATTCATGAACAAGAAATGGAAACGGATGTGTTGCCAGATGTCGCTTTACCTCACGCTAAAAGCATTGTGGTTAAAATGCCCTTTATAGTTGTTGGAAAATATATTGATGGCATTATTTGGAATAATGGCAACAAAGTAAAATTAGTCATTTTGATTGGTGCACCAGAAAATGCTAATAAAGAACACTTAGCCATTATTGCTAAATTAGCATCCAATCTAGCTGATGATGATTTTATTCAAGATTTACTTAAAATTGATATTCAATCTGTAGCAAATAAGATTCGAGGTCTATATGAATAAAAAGAAGATTGTTGCAATTTGTGCTTGTACAGCAGGCATGGCACATACTTATATTGCTAAACAAAAAATTGAAAATGAAGCGAAGAAGCGTGGCTGGGATTATAAAGTTGAAACTCAAGGTGCGGCAGGTATTGAAAATTCATTAACAGAACAAGATCTTAAACGGGCTGATGTCATTATATTAGCCTCTGATATTTCAATTGAAAATGCCGATAGGCTTGAACCGTATAAAAACATTATTAAAGTTAGTACGGGTGAAGCGGTTAAAAATACTGCCCATATTTTTGATAATGCCGAAATAATATCGACAAAAGTTGTTAAAGATAGCATTGGAACTGAAATATTTAGAGCATTAAATACTGGTATTAGCAAATTTTTACCTGTAATTATCGCATCAGGAATCCTTTTCTCTATTGTATTAATGACTGGTGATGTGGCTAATGACACTATTTTGCCAAGTAATCAATTTTTTGCGGATTTAAAACAAGTTGCATTATATGGCTTTGCCATGATGGTCCCTGTGCTGGCAGCTTATATGGCTTATTCTATAGGTGGTAATGCCGCTTTAGCGCCGGCATTTATTATGGGATATGTAGTTAATAATCCAATTGGTGTAAATCAAGTCAGTACAGGTTTTATTGGCGCCATGATTTTTGGTATTTTAACTGGTTATTTTGTTAAATGGTTTAAAACAGTTAAAGTGCATCCAGTAATTGCGTCAGTGATGCCCGTGATGATAATACCTACAGTAACTTTATTGGTTATGGCACCCATTTATATTTATGTTTTATCTTATCCTCTTGAGTGGTTTGTTAAAGCAATGGTAGCCGCCTTAAAAGGTATGTCAGAGGTTAACGCGGCATTCTTAGGTATTGGTATAGGCATATTAGCTGCATTGGATATGGGCGGTCCTTGTAGCAAAGCGGCAACCGCGTTTACTTTAGCAGCTATGGCTGAGGGAGTTTATGGTCCAAATGGGGTATTTCGTATGTGCTGTGCTATTCCTCCATTGGGATTGGCGGTATCATCATTAATTATTTCACGCTCAAAATACAGCAAAGAAGAAAAAGAGTTTGGTATTACCGCTTTCTTTTTATCGTTAGCTGGTATTACGGAAGGAGCCATCCCTTTTGCGGCTAAAGATCCAAAACATGTCATTGTTGCCATTGTTATTGGTACTGCAACTGCTGGTATGCTAGGTATGATTAATGGTATTGATTCATTAGTCGCGTTTGGTGGTTTAGTGGCATTAGGTGGAGTAACCAAAGGAGCGATTTGGTATGTAATTGATATGTTTATCGGGGCATTGATTATTGCTGGGATCTTACATTTTACCAAAAAAACTCCGACAAAATCAGAACCGGAAATTGCTCCCGAAGCTGACTAGCTGTTAAATAATTATTAGTGCTACATCACCAATTATTGTTGGTGTAGCAATTTACAATAAAAAAGTTAAATTTAAATTATTCTAGTTTTATTTTTTTATGTTTAATAACGATTTATTATTTAAAGCCTATTGCAAAAAGATTAATGTTATTGATTCCTATTGTTTTAAAAAACTTAAATAAAATCAATGGTTTTTCTGAATGGTTTTTATCGTGATGATTTGTCATTCTTTCTGCTATATCATGGCCTTTGTCCCTGATATCATGTATTAAGCTTGGCACACTTTGGAATGGCTACACCTTAAAGGCAAAAAGAAAAAAGCTAATAGTAAACTTTAATCAAGACCGTGATTTAATTTATTAACGATCCAAACTCTTAGTTTTTTCTCCAATAACCTAGACTCTAAAACCCAGTATCCTTTGTATTCTATAGGAACAGTAAGTAATATAAAATATCGCTGTGAAGGTGAAATATCGTTATGTAAATCTACATGTTGATTACAATCAAATTCAAAATCTGAATTTAATTTATTAATTATCCATTTAGTCAATGTTACATTATTCTTTTTTGCTTCCTTACTCCATTTTCCTTTTAATTTAAATGTCGTGGCAAATTTAACTACTGTAGTTTTCATTATAAATTTTCTAACTAGTTAATTTTTTTTATATATTATTAATAAA
>NZ_LZHO01000032.1:0-4745 GCF_001690895.1 Gilliamella sp. Nev5-1
TCAGCATGATGTTGCTCGGGATTGACCTCAGGGTAAGTCACTGTGTGTAATTGACCGGCGTTATCATAACGGTAACGGCGTGGCTGATGTCCGGTGATTTCGGCAAGCTGTCCGTTAGGATTGTAGTGATATTGCTGTTGCCAAATTGGCGTTGGCGAGGTTTGGGTGCTGATATCATAACTATGATAACGTTGATGGGCAATAAGTTGCCCTAGCGGGTCATACTGGTAACGGTTAACCAGCCCATTACCCTGACGGCGTTCACACTCTCGCCCTTGTTTATCCCAACGAAAAGCGGCTAATGGCTGGTGGTCGAGTGTCATCCCCAGTAGCTGACCCTGATTGTAATGATATTCTAACCATTGCCCATCGGGCAGTTTAGTGCCATTGAGTAAGCCGGTGATTTCATCGTAGCGATGGCGGATAGTCGCCCAGTTTTGGTGCTCGGCCGTTAAACGACCAACTTTATTATATTCCCATCCTAAAACCGATTGCCCATCGAGTATTTGTGTTAATAATCCATTCTGATTGTAACTATAGTGCTCTTTTATGCCATCAGCTAGCTCTTTTACGATGAGTTTTCCACGGCTATCACGTTGGTAGCGGGTAATGAGCGGTTTTTCATCATGTTGGTTACCATACTCGTGTTTTTCAATTAAATAGCCATTTAAATCGTAATGATAAGTGGTTTTTACCTCGTCAAAACCAATTTCTTCACTCAATTGCCCCGTTGGCGTGTAGCTGAAGCGGTAACGTTCCCCTTTCTGATTTTCAATTTCACTGATTTGTAGATGGATATTATCATAACGAAATTTCAGCCGTTCACCATCTGGCAGCCGCTTTTCGGTCATTAAATGTAATGGCGAAGCGTAGTCATATTCTGTGACAGCCGCTTTTCGTTGGGATAAACAAGGGCGAGAGTGTGAACGTCGTCAAGGTAATGGACTAGTTAACCGTTACCAGTATGACCCGCTAGGGCAACTTATTGCCCATCAACGTTATCATGGTTATGATATCAGCACCCAAACCTCACCAACGCCAATTTGGCAACAGCAGTATCACTATAATCCTAACGGACAGCTTGCCGAAATCACCGGACATCAGCCACGCCGTTATCGTTATGATAACGCTGACCAGTTACACACCGTAACTTACCCTGAGGTCAATCCCGAGCAGCATCATGCTGAAAAAGTCGAGCAGTTTGATTATGACGCAACGGGCAATAAAATCAGTGAAACCCAAGCACTAGCCCCCACGCCTTTTCATGCCAATATCGCCAAAGGCAACCGATTAACCTTTTTTAGTGATAAACACTTTGAATATGACCGCTTTGGTAACCTAATTGCCGAAAAGCGCGGAAAAAACCACAGTCTAGTCACCCACTATGAGTACGACTGCCGGCATCGACTTATCAAAGTGATTAAACCGACGGGGCTTATCATCACCTATACTTATGATGCCTTTAACCGTCGTACCAGTAAAACGGTAGACGGCAAAACCACCGAATTTATCTGGCAAGGTAGTAAACTTATTGCCGAAACGGATAATGATAAACATTGGCAAAGTTACCTTTACGAGCTAGACTCTTACCGTCCCTTAGCCCTTGTGCACGGCAATGCCCAACAAGATAACATCAAACTCTACTGGTATCAAAACGACCACCTCGGCACACCCATTGCCCTTACCGGCAGCTTAGGTGACACGCTCTACGAATGCCAGTATAATGCCTATGGACAGATAATAAACGAAACCTACCATCAGGACGATATAGATTCCCTGCCCGATAATCCGTTAAGATTCCAAGGGCAATATTATGATGAGGAAACAGGACTTCATTACAACCTAAACCGTTACTACGACCCGTTTACCGGCAGATATATCACCCAAGACCCACTTGGCATACTGGGTGGCTTAAATAGTTATCAATATGTTAATGGTGATCCGATAAATTGGATAGATCCGTTAGGGTTGATTAAGGTTGAAAATAATGGGTTTGAGGCAATTGCAGGAAAGAGGTACAAGGTCTCAAATGGCGCGGATACTGCAATACCTAAAACAGATTTAGATCATCCTATTGTACAATCTCGTATAAATATACAAAATGGTGATACCGATAAAGGATGGATGCATGTTTTAAAAAGACATTTCAGCGGTAAGAGCAATGCAAGTCAATTTACAATTACAGAAGAAGCTAAATATTTAATAGGAAGTAAACAAGTTAGTGATATACCAATTAGTAATATAAGAATGTCAGTGGAGAAAGGAACAAATATAGAACAAAAACTTTATGAACGAGTTGTTAACTTTAATAAAAATATTGGAATTGATAAATTTACAGGAAAGCCAACAAATACTATGACTATCCTTACAGATAAAGCAGGCAATTTAATTACAGCAACCCCAGGGAGGTTATAACCATTATGATAAATGAAGCTAAAATAGCTCAGAAAAAAACAAGTGTTTTTCATAAATTTGAAAAACAAATAATTTATCCTTTTTTACTATCTGAGTTTGGTGAGTTAACTTCATCTTACTTTATTTATCACAATATAGATCAATATGTTGATATATATACTTATCTTGTGAATGGTAAACATGTTATTAATTTTGATGTTTCAACTATAGATCAATCTATTACTATAAATTCAATAATATCGGTAGATGAATATAAAAAAGAGATTCAAGGAAAAGGTAGAGCAAAAAAGGAAAGTAGAGAATATTTAGATAAAATTATGAAAGAAATTAATTCTAAATAAGAACAAAATTTATGTGTACTAGCTCAAATCTAATCTGACACTTTTGTGCATTTGACGACAGTGTTAACTGTTACCAAGCCTTGTAATTCCCAATAGCACAAAAATAAGAATGGGTATTGTACACACAGTGACTTACCCTGAGGTCAATCCCGAGCAGCATCATGCTGAAAAAGTCGAGCAGTTTGATTACGACCCAACGGGCAATAAAATCAGTGAAACCCAAGCGCTAGCCCCCACACCTTTTCACGCCAATATTGCCAAAGGCAACCGGTTAACCTTTTTTAGTGATAAACACTTTGAATATGACCGCTTTGGTAACCTGATTGCGGAAAAGCGTGGAAAAGACCACAGTCTAGTTACCCACTATCAAAACGACCACCTTGGCACGCCAATAGCCCTTACCGGCAGCTTGGGTGACACGCTCTACGAATGCCAGTATAATGCCTATGGGCAGATAATAGACGAAACCTGGTATGTCCACACTTTTTAGTACCAAAAAGATAAGGTCATAGATTCATTTTATATTCAATGGGTGACTGGTAATTTAAAGACGAATGAAGCCTGTTGTAATTAAACCAATCCACATAGTGATTAAATTGCAACCTGAGTTGTTCAAGTGAATCAAAAATCGTGTTTGACACAAATTCAGTTTTCACCGCTTTAAATGTTGCTTCAGCAACAGCATTATCATAAGGGCATCCCTTATGGCTTAATGAACGCTCAATGCCAAATTCCTTTAAACATTCATCAAGTAGATGATTATCAAATTCTTTTCCTCTATCTGAATGAAATAACTCAACTGAATTTAAGTTAATAGGGATTTGGCTGATAGCATCCATAACCAGTTGAGCATTTTTATGTTTTCCAGCACTTCGTCCCACGATTTCTCGATTGCTTACATCAATAATCACACAAAGGTAATGCCATTGTTGTTTTACTCTCACATAAGTTAAATCAGTCACTAACACTTTTCGTTGTTGGCCTACGGTAAACTCACGATTAAGTTGATTACTTACTGTTGATTCGTTGCTTTGTTCTGTATTAGCACGATATTTTTTACAGGTATATTTTGATACTAATCCGTTTTCTTGCATGATTCGACCAATTCGGCGACGGGATAATAGTATGCTTTTCTCCCTAAGCTCTGCTTGTAGTCGCCTTGTTCCATAGGCTTGATAGTTATCGTTAAATATCGCTTTCACTTTTTTACTAAGCTCTTTGTCTGTTTTTTTACTGGTTAATGGTTGTTGATAATAAAATCGATTTCTTGACACTTGTAAACATCGACATAACGCACGTAAGCTATATCGATGTTGATTCTCGGTGATTAATTTGATTTTCGTCCTATTATCAACGCCGCTTGCTTTAGGATGTCATTCTCCATTAACAATCGCTTATTCTCTTTACGTAGGGCTATGAGCTCATTTTCTTGAGCACGACGATTAGCTTGAGCTGTAAACTCACCAGTGGTTTGATATTGCTTAATCCACTTATCTAATGCGGATTTAGTCAGGTCGTATTCGGTGACAATATCCGCTCGTTTTTTGCCATTTTGGTATAACATTACCCTCTGTTTTTTAAATTCATTACTAAAACTGCGTTTTTCTCTTCTTGAAATGGGATTTGTCATTGTTGGTTCCTTTTGTTTTTTGGTTATCATAACAATGACCTTATTAAACTGGTACTAATTAGTGTGGCCTGTCCATAGTATAAATTCTTTTTCCTTTTTCAGTTATAGTTATTATTGGATTTACGCCTGCAAACTTTTCAATAACTTTGTTAAGATTTCCTGTAGACCAATTCTTTGAATATTTTTTAGCTCTAGCTGCACCGCCAGTTAGCCCTTCAGTATTTGTGCTATTCGTTTCTTTTTTAGCCTTTACCCCCGGACACTCATCCGACAACCCCAACGGGTCAATCCAAGCCAGTGGGTCGGGGACGTAGCGGTAGGCATTTTCACCACCGGCCAGTCCTATTGGGTCTTGGCTG